>CAMDWC010000008.1 GCA_945878825.1 Haliscomenobacter hydrossis DSM 1100 | reverse complement strand
TAATGTAAAGAAATAGTTCCTAAGGCCAGTAATAAAGCAGCAGGCAATATGAACCGTCCAAAACGAATAGCGATAAACAGAAAAGCAGCGCTTAAACTGATAGTCAAAAAGTCTCGGCTAATAAAAAAAAATCGATCAGACATATTTATTGTGTCCACCGTTAAACCTGTAAAATAAAGGACGACAGACAAAAGGAATATTGGCCAAAAAATAAAATAATTCCATTTCTCTTTCCCAAAAAACCTCCAAAACAAACAAATTTGAATGAACAACAAACCGAAATGATATATCATAAGGAGATATTTAGAAGAAAATACAATTAGAGGCTAATAACATCAAAACATTAGTATTTAGCGGGTACACCTTTTGCTGGTAGTGATTTTAGAATAAAATCTCTAAAATCTTCATTTGATTTTTCTAAATCTTCTCTTCTTAAATACATCATGTGCCCACTTCTATAACCTTCAAAACGCATTCTGTTTTTGAATCTACCGGAAGGATCCATGTTCCACATAGAGTATTTAGCATCAAAATAGGTACAGGCTCCATCATAGTATCCTGACTGAATCATTACATTTAAATAAGGATTCTGTGCCATGGCTTGACGTAAATTTTCTCCGGTTTTATCCCCTGATCTATCCCATGGATTTACAGGACCAAACATATTATACTTCAGATCTGTTTTAAAATTTAGGGTATTACTTATGTAATGATTTATAGCCGGTGTAAATGAATGCAACCAGGAAGTCAGCTCTGAATTATAATCAGGTGAATCGCCTGACAATTGTCTGTCAATTCCTAAATATCTACTATCGAGGCGACCTACCGTATATCCACCTTGATTCCTTCTAAGATCTTTCCAGAAGAAAGAAGTAGAGACATCCAAATTATTCTGTAGAACGCTTTCCAGAGAGAGACCTGAATATTCAGAGAATTTTTTTGCGACCTCCAACTTTTTATTTTCAGGTAAAAAGCCGCCCATAGCCATTGCGGGAAGAAGTTCCTCTATGGTGTATTTTTCCACTTCGGGCAAGAAATCTGTTAAATCTTTTTGCTGATATTCAGGTTTCAGCAATTTATGATACCAAGCTGTTGCGGCAAAATAAGGTAAACGATTAGCAGCATCTACAGGACCATCTCTTAAAATACCAAGATCTGTTGGAGAAACCAGAACTACACCATTTAAATACATCCATTGGTTATTTTGTAATTCGAGAGCTAAGCCAGAGACTCTCGTTGTACCATAACTTTCACCTATAAGGAATTTGGGGGAAGGCCATCTGTTTTTTCTAGTAACAAAGGTATTTAACCATTCTGCTAAATACTTTATATCTGCATTTACTCCAAAAAATACGGAAGGTTTCACCTCTTTATCCAAAATTCTGGAATAACCAGTATTTACCGGGTCAATAAATACAATATCAGCCACATCTAAAATGGAATAGGGATTATCCTGAACGCCATAAGGTTGAACAGGATAACCCTCATTATCGATATTTAAAACTTTAGGGCCGGTATAAGCCACATGCATCCAAACCGATGCAGAACCAGGTCCCCCATTAAAAGAAATTACTAAAGGTCTGGTAGTCTGATCTTTAACATCTGTTCTTTCATAATAAGTATAAAACAGGGAAGCGATAACTTTTCCTGATGCATCCCAAACAGGTTGAGTACCTGTAGAAGCCTTATAGGGAACTGGTTTACCTTTTATAACCACTGCACCCAATGTTAAAGATTGAGTATCGGCGGGTAATGTTACCGTTTGACTGAATAAATTCATCACGGAAAACCAAAGAAAACTAAATATTACAAAACTTTTTTTCATAAAGAAAGGTATTTAATATGAATTAATTAATTGCTAAAGTAAGAAATTAAACGGTATCATTTTTCTTAACTTTATGCCAAAAATAAATTAGATATGTCAGTTTTAGAAAAACAGAAATGTGTCATTATTGGTTCGGGACCTGCAGGATATACAGCAGCAATATATGCAGCAAGAGCGGGATTAAATCCAGTATTATTTACAGGTAAAGAACCAGGCGGCCAATTAATGATAACCACGGATGTTGATAACTTCCCAGGTTACCCTGCAGGAATTATGGGACCTGAAATGATGGAAGATCTTCGTAAGCAAGCGGAAAGGTTTGGGACAGAAATAAGATATGAATTAATCACAGGAGTAGATTTTACAGGGCCTATTCATCTGCTTACTACGGAAAGCGGTAAAAATATAGAGGCCAACACCGTTATTATTTCTACCGGCGCTACAGCCAAATGGTTAGGATTAGATTCAGAGAAGAGATTAATGAATAAGGGTGTTTCCGCTTGTGCAGTATGTGATGGATTTTTCTTTAGAGGAATGGATGTAGCAGTGGTTGGTGCTGGAGATACAGCTGCTGAAGAGGCTTCCTATTTGGCTAAATTATGCCCAAAAGTGCATTTAATTGTTCGTAAAAATGAGATGAGGGCCTCTAAAATAATGCAGGAAAGGGTAAAGAATACACCTAATATTGTAATTCATTGGAATACTGAAACGGTAGAAATTGTGGGTGAAAATGAAACAGAAGCTGTACGAGTTAAAAACAATATAAACGGTCTAGAAGAGGTAATCCCTGTAAAAGGATTTTTTGTTGCTATTGGTCATCAGCCCAATACATCCATTTTTAATAATTGGTTACAAATGGATTCCTCAGGTTATCTTATTGCCCAACAAGGTAATACAAAAACCGATGTTCCCGGTGTATTTGTATCCGGTGACGCTGCCGATAAAGTATATCGTCAAGCGATAACCGCTGCCGGAACGGGGTGTATGGCAGCATTAGATGCAGAAAGATATTTAGTTGAACATGGTATATCGTAATTCAACCAAATAAATAAACCGTTTTTTAAAAAGGTTACTATATTTAACCTGTCTTTCCCTTTCAATAGGGATAACCATTTTTTGTTTTCCAAATCAGTTTTTATGTCAACCAAAGCAAATACTAAATTTCGTCCTGGTGTTCTTTTCGGTGAAGAAGTAACAGAATTATTAAATTATGCAAATGAGAAGGATTTTGCCTTACCTGCCGTTAATGTAATCAATACAAGTACTATAAATGCTGTTTTAGAAACTGCAGCAGCGGTAAACTCTCCAGTAATTATTCAATTTTCTAATGGGGGCAGTGCGTTTTATGCTGGAAAAGGATTAAATAACGAAGGACAAAAAGCGGCGATAGCCGGCGGCATTTCCGGTGCATATCATGTTCATGCCCTTGCAGAACATTATGGTGTTTCCGTAATTTTACATACTGACCATTGTTCAAAAAATTTATTACCCTGGATTGACGGACTATTAATAGCCAGTGAAAAACAGTTTGCCTCAACGGGTAAACCCTTATACAGTTCTCACATGCTGGATTTATCAGAAGAATCATTAGAAGAAAATATACATACCTGTGTTGACTACTTCAAACGAATGGCTCCAATGGGCATGACCCTTGAAATAGAATTGGGTGTTACTGGCGGAGAAGAGGATGGTGTTGATAATACTGATGTTGATAATTCAAAATTATATACTCAGCCTGAAGAAGTATCGTATGCTTATGAAAATCTAAGCGCCATAAGCAATCAATTTACTATAGCCGCTGCCTTTGGTAATGTTCATGGCGTTTATAAACCTGGAAATGTGCAGTTGGAGCCAAAAATTTTACTAAAATCTCAGCAATTTATTCAATCTAAATTTAAAACTTCAGCAAATCCAGTAAATTTCGTTTTCCATGGTGGCTCGGGTTCAAGTAGAGAAGAAATAAGAGAGGCTATCGTTTATGGAGCAGTTAAAATGAATATCGACACAGACATGCAGTGGGCATTCTGGGACGGTATTCGTCAGTTTGAAGAAAAAAACAGACCTTTTTTACAAAGCCAAATTGGCAATCCAGACGGTGCAGAAAAACCTAACAAGAAATTTTATGATCCACGTGTGTGGTTACGAGAAGGTGAAAAAACATTTGTAGCCAGATTAAAGTTAGCTTTTGAAGATTTAAATTGTCTTAACAGGAACTTTTAACCTACGACCACAGTACCAGTCTCCTTTGCCAGACTGGCCTGTGCCTCTTTTAAACGCAAATGAAGTTTTAGGTGATTCATGTATAATGCTTCGTTTTGTAACACATCCATTTTTTTAAGAACCATAAGATTTTCCCTAATAAGTTTTCCTATTTTTCTAAATCTAAATCGTTTTAAAGAATCAGAGGCATCTTTGATAAAATTTTCTTCTGGAATTTTTTGACTTAAAAATATATCCCATTTTTTCTCCCAATTTTCACTCAACGTATAAGGTGAAATGGTAAATGAAACGGCTAAATTCTTCAATTCAGAAGCTTCGTGATTTATAAAAAAAGCGGCATCAGGGAAAGCTATACCATCCATAGAATGTTGAAGAAACAACTCAACGACCCTTTTGTATAGAGGATGATCAAAGCCATTGATTATATCTTTAATATTTTGAATGATGAAATGGCCAACCATTACTTCCTTATTTTCATCTATATATTGATTACCCGAAAGGATGAGTATTCTGGCAATATCTCTTTCCTGATGTTCATCGCCTAAGGATAAGTTATCATAATCTGAATCTTTAAATTCAAGAATAGGCGTTGGTTCGTTTGTATCCCTCTCAGAAGAAGCTTTTTCAAGATCTTTCTTAAGATGTCTGTTAATTTCAAAAAGAATAGCATTTTCATCAATCTGAAGAAGATCTTTACAAATTTTAACAAAAGATTCCCTCTTTAATGGATTTCTAACTTTACTAATAGTTACCGCAATTTGGGAAAGAATGGAAGCTCTCTGTTGAGGATTATCTCCTGCTGATTTCAACAAATGAGTCATTTCAAACTGCACCAAATTTTTAGCATTCTTATCTAAATATTCTTTAAACTGTTGAGAACCTACCTTTTGAATAAATGAATCGGGATCATCCCCTTCTGGCAGGGTAACTAACCTAACATTCAAATCTTCCTCAAGCGTTAAACCTAATCCCCTAATGGCAGCATTCACTCCCGCATTATCCCCATCAAATAAAATTAAAACATTTTCTGTAAGCCTTTTAATAAGACGTATCTGGTCTCTGGTCAAAGAGGTGCCAGAGGAAGCAACTACATTACTGATACCAGCCTGATGTAAAGATAAAACATCGGTATAACCTTCAGTTATAATACATTCATCTTCTTTTTGGATCATTTTCCTGGCGAAATTCATTCCAAACAAAGTTTTACTTTTTACATAAATCTCTGTTTCAGGAGAATTTATATATTTTGGTGCTTTGGTATCTTTAATTAAAATACGTCCTGCAAAGGCAATTATTTTACCAGACATATTGAAAATGGGAAACATGACCCTTCCTCTAAAAAAATCATTCCCCTGGCTGTTAGTTAATCCTAATTTTTGTAAATACTCAAGAGAATAACCCATTTTAACAGCCTCTGCAGTCAGTGCATTTCCTGATTCAGGCGCAAATCCAAGTTTAAATTCATTAATAATTTCCTCTCTAAATTCTCTATGTTTAAAATAAGATAATCCAATATTTCTTCCTCTTTCTGATTCCCATAGCTGCTTTGCATAAAATTTAACGGCAAAATCATTGATTAGATACAAAGATTCAAGGTGTTTTTGTTCATCCTTTTGAACTTCAGAGGTTACGGTTTCATCCAGTTCTATTTTATATTTTTGAGCGAGGTACCTGATTGCATCCGGAAAAGACAAGTTTTCAAGTTCCATTACAAAATGTAAACTATCTCCACCTTTACCACAACCAAAACATTTAAATATATTTTTAGAAGGAGAAACAGAAAAAGAGGGTGATTTTTCATTATGAAAAGGACACAATCCAATAAGATTTGAACCACGACGTTGAAGGGTAACAAAATCTCTTACGACGTCATCAATCTGACATTTTTCAAGAACTTCCTGAATGCTAGCTGGGTGTATCATGACTTTTTATTTACAAGTCTGAAAGAAACATGAGGTTTGCTTCTTTCAAAATCCTCTGGAATACTTTTTTCAGTTAGCTCCTCTATTGAATCAAACCCCACAATTTCAGCGATATTGAGTTTAAATTTCTTATAATTATTAGAAAAATAAAGGATACCACCAGGAGATAAAATAGGTCTAATCTGGTTAATTAACGCAATGTGATCTCTTTGAACATCCCAGGTTAGCAACATTTTTTTACTATTACTAAAGGTAGGAGGATCTAAAATAATTAGATCATAAGAAGATGGAGAAACGGTAGAAATCCAATCCAAAATATCCTCTCTGATATAATCATACTTTTTTGAAGACTTAAAACCATTAAGAAGCATATTTTTTTCCGCCCATTGCAGATAAGTATTTGACATATCTACGGTAGTAACTTTCACTGCGTCGCCAGCTGCGGCATAAACACTGAAAGAACCAGTGTAGGCAAATAAATTTAACACCCTTTTGTTTAGGGCTTCTTTTTTAACCCACTGCCTTGTTATCCTCTGGTCTAAAAATAAACCAGTATCAAGATAGTCAAAGGGATTAATCAAAAAAAGAAGGCCAAATTCCTGAACGGATAAAAGAGCCCCGGAATAATCAAGTTTATTATATTGGTTATTACCTTTTTGGGTTGATCTTAGTTTTATAGAAATATTTTCAAGATCGATAGTTATCGCCCCAGAAATAACTTTTTTAATAGCAAGGAGCCAATCTTTATTAGATTCCTTACCATCTTCAATGACATCAATGGCAGCGATAACATGTTCTTCAAATTTATCTATAACGAAAGGATAATCGGGTAAGTCTTTATCATAAACTCTATAGCAAAAAATAGCATTTGATTTTGCCCATTTTGATTTATGTTTAAATCGTTTTTTTAGTCTATTTTCAAAATCAATCAATGACATAAAATAATATTCTAGTTAGCAAACAGAGCGGAAATACCTGAAATTTTCTTTAAATCATTGTATTTGTAAAATCCTTCTCCTGATTTCACGCCTAATTTCCCTGCTTTCACCATATTTATCAATAAAATAGCAGGAGCATATTTAGGATTGCTAAATCCATCTTTCAAAACATTTAAAATAGATAAACAAATATCCAAACCAATATAATCAGCTAATTGAAGTGGTCCCATTGGATGAGCCATACCTAATTTCATAATTTGATCTATTTCATTTACCCCCGCCACTTTTTCCTGAAGAGACAAGATGGCCTCGTTAATCATCGGCATTAAAATTCTATTAGAAATAAATCCAGGAAAATCAGAAACCACAAAAGGCGTTTTATTCAACAAGATAGAAATTTCTATTACTTTACTGGTTACCTCTTTTTCTGTTAATAATCCTGGAATAATTTCAACTAAAGGCATAACAGGAACAGGATTCATAAAATGCATACCAATAACTTTCCCGGGTTTACCAGTAAAAGAGGCTAAAGCAGTAATAGAAATTGAAGAAGTATTGGAGGCTAAAATGCAATCACTAGGAGTTAACTTATCAAGCTGAATAAATAATTTTTCCTTCAATAAAATATTTTCAGAAATGGCTTCAACTACTAAAAACGCATCATTTACACCCATCTCCAGATCTGAAGTAAAATGAATATTATTAATAATGTCTGGTTTTTGAGCCAACGATAATTTATCCTTATCAATTAACCTATCGAGATTTTTATTAATATTTAGTTCCGCCTGTAACAGAGAAGTGGTAGAAATATCTATTAAATGAACTTTGAAACCTGCTGTGGCATATACTTGAGCAATACCATTCCCCATAATACCGCTTCCTATAACTGCTATATTTATCATATAAATTGATTTCAAGATTGTAAATTTACCCTAGAAAAATGAAAGGTCCTTCTTTTTTTTAAATTAAAATTGAATGAGAAAAATACGGTATAAAATATTGAGCCTTTGGATATTCTGTCATTTGACTTTTACTATGAGCGCTCAAACAGATCCTTATGAAGGATTAATGGAAGCAATATGGTTAGACTCAATGACTATAACCGCAAAAAAAATGGGATTTGATATTAACAATTTTATAGATATGGTAAGGGAAGATACCAGTTTTTATCAAGCATTCAAAAATTTAAGAATGGTATCGCATGTCGCAAGTCACCATCAGGAATTTTTCAATGAAAAAGGAAAATCAATAGATTTCTATAACGCTAAAACTCAATTAATACCTTCAGGAAACTGCAAAGAGATTAAGTATTTATCAAATGAAAAGTCAAAAACATATATTAAGAAAAATGGGGAGCGAAGGTATTTAACAGCTAAATTATATGAAAAGGTGTTTTTGCCCTCTGGAAAAATATGTGCAAATACGAATACAGAAGCAACGAACGCTAAGAAGGAAGGAATTATAGATTATTACTATGGAGAATTAAAGCGTTTTATTTTTCAACCGGGAGACAAAGCCAATATTCCATTAATAGGAAATAAGACAGCAATATTTAGTGAAAAAATGAGGAAATATTATCAATATGGGATTGAATCCAAGAATTATTCTGATGGAACTCCGTGTTATGTATTCAATATTAAGGTAAAAGATGAATATTCCGAAAGGAAATCGGGAAGAACTGTAGTAAAATTTATGGAAACTTATTTTTCAAGGAAAGATTTTCAAGTAATGGGAAGAGAATACGAGGTAGAATATCCTGGACCATTCTTCTCATTTAATATTCGGGTTAATGTAGATTTAGACTATCTGGGAAACAAACAATATCTGCCACAAAAGGTAAGTTATTCTGGAGAATGGGATATTCCAGGAAGAAAGAAAGAAATTGGGAAATTTAAAATGCAGGTAACTTCAACAAATAGTAATAAGTAAATAAATTTTCGAAAAAAATAGCCTATTGAATATTAATAAGAAGGAAAAAAAAATACTTACAGAAACAACTGTAAGTATTCTAAATGTCGGGGCACCAGGATTTGAACCTGGGACCCCCTGCTCCCAAAGCAGGTGCGCTACCGGGCTGCGCTACGCCCCGAAAATCCCGGCGGTGGAGGAGGGATTCGAACCCTCGGTACCGTTACCAGTACGTCAGTTTAGCAAACTGGTGGTTTAAACCGCTCACCCACTCTACCAACTTTAGCTAAGGAAAAAATTAATTAATTAGCGCTGCGAAACTACAACAAGTTTATTAATCAGTCAAACTTTTTCCATATAAAAATAAAAAAACTTAAGATTCCCTAAGAGAATTTTTAATTTTCTTTTCCAGTTCAAGGACAGTCTCTTTAAAGTAGGTATCTGTTTCCATTAAATCCTGAACGGTTTTAATAGAATAAATAACGGTACTATGGTCTCTACCACCAAAAACTTCACCAATATTCTTCAAAGATTTATCTGTCATAGTTTTTGCTAAATACATTGAGAGTTGTCTTGCAATAACGATAGAACGTTTTCGTGTTTTACCAAAAAGTGTTTCCACAGGAACTTTAAGATGGTCAGCGACTAATTTCTGAATATTTTCGACGGTAATTTCTTTATTTATTTCAGTAACGAAATTTTTAATCACTTCTCTGGCTAAATCTACATCTATTTCCCTTCTATTAAGGGATGCTTGAGCCATTAACAAATTAAGCACACCTTCGAGTTCCCTTATATTATTTTTTATATTATAGCAAATGAACTCAATCACATTTTGAGGAATACCTACACCCTCCATAATCATTTTATGCTCAAGAATAGCCATTCTGGTTTCCAAATCTGGTGCTTGCAAATCAGCTGAAAGACCCCATTTAAAACGAGAAATCAATCTTTCCTCCATGCCATCTAAATCTCTGGGAGGTCTATCTGACGTAAATACAATTTGTTTACCTCCCTGATGAAGCTGATTAAAAATATGAAAGAAAATTTCCTGAGTTTTATTTTTATTAGCTAAAAACTGAATATCATCGACAATTAACAAATCAATATGCTGATAAAAATTTACGAAATCATTAACACCACCGTTTCTAATAGACTGTATCAGTTGATTTGTAAAGCTGTCTGAAGTAACGTATAGAACAACTTTAGCTGGAAAATTAAGTTGAACTTCGTTTCCGATGGCATGAGCAAGATGGGTTTTACCTAAACCTACATCACCATAAAGAACAAGCGGATTGAATGACGTTAGCCCGGGTTTCTTTGCGACAGCCAACCCGGCAGACCTGGCCAATCTATTACAATCACCTTCTATATAGTTTCCGAAAGTGAAATTAGAATTAAGCTTAGCATCTACGCTCCATTTTTTTATACCTGGAATAACAAAAGGATTTTTAATTTCATTAGAATATGTAAATTCAAGTTTTTCTTTGATATCCGCAGGTTTAGTCGGTTGAGATTGGTTATTAGTGGAATTATCATTCACTAAAATTTGGTATTCAAGTCTAACTTTTTCTCCAACTTCTTGTCTAATGGTAGATTTTATCAAACCAATATAATGTTCTTCCAACCATTCATAGAAAAACTTATTGGGGACAAGTAATGTAAATACCTTATCATCTAGACGGACGGGGCGGATAGGTTCAAACCAAGTTTTGAAACTTTGGTTATTCACATTTAAGCGAATATACTTTAAACACTTTTCCCAAACATCAGTATGATTTTTTTGCATTGCCCCAAAGTTCCAAAAAAATTAAAAAATCTAAAGGAAAATAAAAAAAGACATTTGTATAAAATTAACCTAAATTTTAATCCGATAGGGTTGTAAAAATGCTAAAAAAAATTGAATGACTCACCATATTGCTAAAATTATTACTTATATTTTTAAAAGTATAGCATAATTAACTTAATATTAATGACATACATAAATATTAACACTTTCTAAACTAAACATCAAAGAGACCAAGATTAGTAACTTGAAAGGGAATTGAAAGGTGATTATAAGCTCTTTGAGTTGCTTCTCTACCTCGTGGGGTACGTTGAATAAAACCTTCCATAATTAGAAAAGGTTCATGTACTTCTTCCAGCGTACCGGGTTCCTCACCTACGGCTGTTGCAAGAGTGGTAAGACCAACGGGACCTCCTTTAAACTTATTAATAATGGTAGTCAATATTCTATTATCCATTTCATCTAAGCCAAATTTATCTACTTTAAGAGCTTGTAAACCATAATTTGCAATATCCAGATCAATGGTACCGTTACCTTTCACCGAAGCAAAATCCCTGACTCTTCTTAATAAAGCATTGGCAATCCTGGGCGTTCCTCTGCTCCGCCTTGCAATTTCGGCGGCACCCTCAGCAGACATGGGTAATTCAAGTAATTCAGCTGATCTAAACAAAATCTTAATCAGGGTATCGACGTCATAATAATCCAAATGAAAATTAATACCAAATCTGGCTCTCATTGGCGCTGTCAACAAGCCCATTCTGGTAGTGGCACCTACTAAAGTGAAGGGATTAAGAGAAAGCTGAATACTTCTTGCGCTCGGACCTGAATCTATCATAATATCAATTCTAAAATCTTCCATTGCCGAGTACAAATATTCTTCCACCACTGTATTAAGCCTATGAATTTCATCAATAAAAAGAACATCATTGAGTTCTAAATTAGTGAGGATACCCGCTAAATCTCCAGGTCTTTCCAAAACGGGACCAGAGGTCATTTTGAGACCACATTTTAACTCATTTGAGATTATATGAGATAAAGTTGTCTTACCCAAACCGGGAGGTCCGTGCAATAATACGTGATCTAAAGCTTCCCCTCTTAATTTAGCAGCCTCTATAAAAACCATCAAATTATCAACGATATCCGGCTGCCCGTTAAAGTCAATTAAAGCTTTGGGCCTCAGAGCCTTTTCCAAGGTTTTTTCCTCTTTAGACAAAGCAGATTGGTCTGGATTCAGCATAGGGTTATTCATAGATTATTTCTTTACTTAACGGTGCTAAATTACCTCATTTTTCCATAATTTGTATTACTTTTGCGGCAAACAAAACATAGTATTATGTCAGGATCCAAAATAAGTATGATTAACGGTAAATTGACCGTTCCGAACGACCCTATCATTCCTTTTATCGAAGGAGACGGCACGGGTGAAGATATTTGGGCATCTTCAGTACGCGTAATTGATGCAGCGGTTCAAAAGGCCTATAACGGAGAAAAAAAGATTCATTGGCTAGAAGTTTTAGCTGGTGAAAAAGCTTTTAATTTAACTGGAAATTGGTTGCCGGAAGAGACCATCTCAGATATTGATAATTACATGGTTGCCATAAAAGGGCCATTAACTACTCCGGTAGGTGGAGGTATCCGTTCTTTGAATGTCGCTTTAAGACAACAATTAGACTTATATGCGTGTGTAAGACCAGTTCAATATTTCACAGGTGTTCCTTCCCCAGTAAAAGAGCCTCATTTGGTGGATATGGTTATATTCAGAGAAAACACGGAAGATATCTATGCGGGTATTGAATATTTACATGGAACGCCGGAACTTGAAAAATTAAAAAAATTCCTCATTGAAGAAATGGGCGTTAATAAAATCAGATTCCCGGATACTGTATCTTTAGGCATCAAACCTGTATCTATTGAAGGAACGGAAAGACTAGTTCGCGCGGCTATTGAGTTTGCTATTGACAATAAAAAACCATCAGTTACTTTAGTACACAAAGGTAACATCATGAAATTTACAGAGGGTAAATTCAAGGATTGGGGTTATGAATTAGCTGAAAGAGAATTTGCTGATAAAGTTTTTACCTGGGTTCAGTATGATAAAATATTGGCTAAGGAAGGTAAAGCTGCTGCTGATAAAGCACAAAGTGATGCAGAAACAAAGGGTTTAGTCATTGTAAAAGATGTTATTGCCGATGCATTTTTACAACAAATTTTACTACGTCCATCAGAGTATTCAGTAATAGCCACCTTAAATCTAAATGGAGATTATATTTCTGATGCATTAGCTGCTGAAGTAGGAGGTATTGGAATTGCACCAGGTGCGAATATTAATTATATCAATGGAAAGGCTATTTTTGAAGCTACACATGGAACGGCACCTAAGTATGCAGGACTAGATAAAGTTAATCCAAGTTCAGTCATTCTTTCAGGAGAAATGATGTTGCGTTATATGGGATGGAAAGAAGCGGCTGATTTGATTCTTTCTTCTATGGAAAAAACCATTGCTCAAAAACAGGTTACCTATGACTTCCACCGTTTAATGGAGGGAGCAACACTTTTAAAATGCTCTGAATTTGGAGATGCCCTTATTTCCAATATGTAAATAAAAAAGAGGGCTATTTAAAAAGGTCGCTGGATAAAAAAAAGAATCCCTGAGACAAAAGTGTCGGGGATTTTTTTTGTCCTCTGAAAAATGCAGTTTATGTAACTCGTAGCGTGTGGTATGTACCGATGATGGAGAGTTACAAAGTTGTCGTGGTTATGCTCCTATGTGTTGTCGCCCTTTAAGAGCTTGTTGACTTACTTGGAAGAAAGGATTAAAGGTAAATGATCATTTTCCGCGTAATCTGGTTTGAATCAGGATTTTCAGGATTTTTAGGATTAACTATAACGTCGTTGGTTTGATTCGGAAGATTATTATTATTAAACAGTGCTTTCATTATAAGGCTTTTCGCCGATGTGTAACACATCGGCGAAAAGAAGAATAATAAAGTAATCCTCGACAAATGATCCTCAGCTCCATCACGAAGACGTACTTTGTAATCCTATAAATTCTGTAAATCCTGATTCAGAACTAGGTGATAGGGTTAAATGTTATATTGAAACCTAATGGCGTTGGGTAACCTATCGGTGGAACAGGTCAGAAATAAATAGGGAAATTTATCTGTATCATGGGAGGGCGAATGCAATTCGCCCCTACAATAATGGAATCCTATAATCCGTGAAATCCTATAATCCTTAAAATCCGTGATTCAAAATTTAAAGACACGAGGCATTGCGTCTCAACAATGTATAAAGTAGCATAAAAAAAGGAGGCTGATAACAAAATCAGCCTCCTTTTTTATATGTGATATAAGTTATTTAATAATAAAAGATTTAATTCCCATTCCCTCTTCGCTGGTAGCCTGAATAAAATAATACCCTGGGGCTACTTTCGGCAAATTCACTTGATATGGGTATTTTTCCTGAATAAAATCAATAGATTTCTGGAATAATATTCTACCATTTATATCTATCATTTTCAGTAAAACATTCCGTTGACTTTTGGCAAATTGCAAATTGATAAAATCAGTTGCCGGATTAGGAAATACAGTAAATTGTTCAGTAAGTGTATTTAACTCCTCGACACTAGTAGCCACCAAGTTAGCCACATTAAGTCTGACTACGGGAACAATTCCAAATACATTTCCACCAAAACCAACATACGAATAGGTTTCTTTAGTTAAGTCACCAGCGATGCCAATTAAAGAACCAAACCTTGGTTTTTGCTTTAGTATAGACGCAGTAATCATACCTCCATAGTCAATTTTATCACTCACTGTCATTTCAAAATTAGTATTACCGGAGGCATAATACTCAAGCACTACTAAATATTCAGTATTATCTTCAAGTTTTACAGGTTCTAAACCATTGTCTTTATTTAGTGGAATAACTAGAAGTGAATCAGGTTGTTCCTTTCCTCCAATAATATAAAACAACGTACCTAAACTTGTTCTTTCTGTTGGTTCTGCATTACCATTAGCATTGGCATCTTTCCACTTATAAATATTTAGGACGGCAGCCTGATCTTTAAGTTGTGCTGCATTTCCTATCATAAAAGATACACTTTTTATAAACTTATTATTGCCTTTTGGCACATAATAATGGTTTCCAAACGCCCAGGAATGAGGCTCTCCCGTTGTCCAACTAGCATCAGAAGGCCTGATGGTTCTATTTGGACCCAATTCTTTTGAAAAAGTTGAATCGGTAACGGAAAAAAGAAATTCACGTGAGTTATTTGATGAATCTGCATCTACCTTATCTGAGAGAATTTCGTAAAAACCGCGATAAACACCTTTTGCCATAGGAGTAAAAGTTTGAGAAAATAATTTATTCTCAACCACAGCATTAGTAGGTAAAGTATCATAAACATTTCTTGTTTTGAATACCTCCTTAGAAGCATTATCAAGAATTCTAACTTCTAAAGGTACTCTGAATTGGGTTACAGCACCCTTATTTTCTACGTCTGCTAAAAAATTAATTGGCTCTACGAAATCTCTGGGTGTTGCTGCATTTTGAGGAACGGCAAAGAAAGTATTAACCTGAAGATTATATGATTCCTGTTCAACAATTTTTACATCATCGATACCCCAATAGTAATAATTTGCTTCATATCTGAACTTAACTATTAAACTTTTTGCGCCGCCCGTTTTTGGCATCGGGACCCTTAATAAAGTTTTTTCGTTAGCATTATTAGTGGTTAAATCTGTATTGATAGCAACACTATCCCAACTTACTCCTTTATTGGTTGACCAGGCCACAAAATAGTTACTTCTAAACTGGCGTGTATATTGATGAAATTCAACGCTATAGGCAGGAGCCGTACTATTAGTCAAAATAATTTCTGGTGATATTAATTCCGCAATTTGAGGAGCGACACAAGGACCTTGACCTGAATTAGTTCCACATCCTTCATTATTTGAATTGCTATCATAAAAATCAGATTCAAATACCATGGCACCATCAAAACTGGAAGGAGCTGGAAAATAAGTTACTCCACCGCAACTACCATTCATTGCACCATTAGGAGATAACCGCCAGCTTACATTTGACACCGTTGTACCAAAACAAGAAACCGTTTTTACCTTCCAATTATTGAGACCACATCTAAAATCACCTTCACCCGGATTTGCCCCCCAGACAACGCCAGGAGCACTTTTTGTTGGAGAATCAAATCTTTTAATGGTAACATTCAAACCACCTGCTGTAATAAGCGTCCTCAATTTATTACCATCGGCTAAGGTCATATTCAAAACCGGAATTTTTACATCTTTACCCGATGCTGAAGATGCCATAGGAAAAATATCCCCAGCTGCATTATTAAAAATAATAACAGCGATAGCGCCTTTTAATTGAGCATTCAGTGCTTTATCAGAAAAAGGACAGGTACCACGGTCAATTACTGCAATTTTTCCAGTCAAATCATTATCTACCTGGCAACCAAGCGTAACTCCAGCGGGACCAGACACAAAAGCTAACTGCCCTTTGATAGGAGCTTCGGTTGAACAATAAGTTGACCCAAAATTAGCGATCCAGGATTTGTAATTTCCAGCCACTGAAGAGGGCGCATCAATAATCACAAAATGAGAACCTTGCGCAATAACTTGATTATAAAGTAAAGACCCTAAGATTAAAATGGTCATTCTATTCCACATAAACTTCTATTTAACATTTTTAAAAAAATAAATATAACCAAAAAAATGACAAAATAATCAAAAAAGTAATAAAAAATCCTGTAGTTATGCGGAAAAAGAGGTGCCACAACCGCACGTTTCCTTAGCATTTGGATTACTGAAACTAAAACCCCTATTTTGAAGTCCATCTAACCAATCAATTTCCATTCCTAGTAAATAAATGGCATGAGCTTTTTGGATAAAAACGGTTAACCCCTCATGTTCATATACTTCATCATTTTCTTTTGGCGTATCAAACCCAAGGATATAAGAAAATCCGGAACAACCACCACCTTTTACACCGATGCGCAAACCGTGATTATCAGAAATATTTTGATCTATTTTTATTTTACGTAACTGTTTTAGGGCACCTTCAGTAAGGTTAACAGGCAATGTTGACATTTGAGTATCGTTCATCTTAACTTAATTTTATTACGAATATACAAATTCAAACATAATATACGGTCATACAGTTGACAATCCCCTAAATTTTATTAATTTTAATTAAACGATTAAAACAATAAAAATAGTTATGGCATCAAGACGTAATTTTTTAGTAAAGTTAGGAGCGGTGGGCAGTTTGTCCTTTTTATCAAACCTATCAAAAGGCAACAACCAAATAGATTCAATTATATCGGCAAAAGCTGAAAAATCAGAAGATGAATTAGTTACGGATGAATCTTTCTGGTATCAAATAAAAATGGCCTTTTCGGTTTCCCCTACCTTAATAAACTTAAATAACGGTGGTGTATCTCCACAACCAAAGGTGGTTCAAGATGCTGTTGAAAGGTATAATAAGTTGAGTAACGAAACGCCTTCTTTTTATATGTGGAGAACTTTGGATGATGGGCGTGAACCACTTAGAAGGAAATTAGCTGAATTAGCGGGTTGCTCGCCTGATAATTTAGCTATTATGAGAAATTCTACTGAAGCCCTTGAAAATATAATCTTTGGTATTAGCCTCCAACGCGGAGATGAAGTTGTTCTTTCTAAGCAAGATTACCCCAATATGATCAATGCATGGAAACAAAGAGAACACAGGGAAGGTATTGTTTTAAAGTGGATTTCTTTAGATCTCCCTACAACCGATGAGGATTATCTCTATCGAAGCTATACACAGGCATTCACAAATAAAACTAAGGTAGTCCATATCACCCATTTAATTAATTGGTGCGGACAAATTGTTCCAACTCAAAAAATAGCGATTGAAGCTCGTTCAAAAGGAATTTTGTCTATTATCGATGGCGCACATAGTTTTGCTCATATTGAATATAAAATCCCGGATTTAGAGGGTGATTTTTATGGAACCAGTTTACATAAATGGTTATGTGCACCTTTTGGGAGTGGTTTATTGTATGTTAAACAAGATAAAATTAGTGCATTATATCCATTAATGGCCGCAGGGGATCCAGTATCGTCGGATATACGAAAGTTTGAAAATCTTGGTACCAGATCTTTTGCCATTGAACAAGCTATTGGTCAGGCCATTGATTTTCACTATATGATAGGAGGCAGTCTGAAGCAAAAGCGATTGGAATATTTGAAACAATACTGGTGTTACAAACTTAAAAAATTAAATGGGGTAAGCATACACACCCCATTAGATCCAAAGTTTTCTTGTGCTATTGCCAATTTTAAAATAGCTAATATGGAAACCCAAGCTATTTCCTCTGAATTATTATCAAAATACAAAGTACATACCGTTTCCATTGTTTGGGACAATATTGATAGCGTAAGAGTTACGCCCAATGTTTATACCACCACAAGGGATTTGGATGTATTTATTCAAGCGGTAGAAAAAATGGTTTCAAGCAAATTATAAATTAATCTTCATAGATTAAATATTTTTTCCTGGTTTGTTTATATGCGTTAAGGCCTGGAACCCAGGTATCTTTTATTTGCTGTTCCGTATAACCCGCCTGAATCATTTCTCTTAGTTTGGCATTGCCTGCGAGTTTATCAAAAAATAAACCTGCGAGAAAAAAAGACTGCTTCTCTGGATAATCTTTATAAAACTGAATTAAGTAACTGAGATCCATGGTTTTTTGTTCTTTGATAACTCGTTCATCCAGGCTGGAGAGGTCAATGCCCCGGCATAGTTTTCCAAGCTGAGGTGGATTCATAGCGCCAGGCTTTGACACAGGTGTAAAAGTGAAATCTCCGGCATTCATATTCGGAGCCCCTAAAATCTGAAATTGTTTGTTTGTACCTCTACCAAGACTAATTGGCGTACCCTCAAAAAAACAAATAGAAGGATACAAATAAATAGACCTCATGTTGGGTAAATTGGGAGAAGGAGGAATAGGTAGATTATAAACCATTGAATGATTGTAGTTTAAACAAGTAATAACCTGCAGACTACATTTTTTATTCATACCCAACCAATGCTCACCATTTATCATGCTGGCATACTCCCCTATCGTCAAACCATGAACAATAGGAATTGGGTGCATCCCGACGAAGGACTGATAAGCTATATCAAGTATTGGACCATCTACAAAATGTCCATTTGGATTAGGCCTATCAAAGACCATTAAGGGAATATTGTTATCGGCACAGGATAACATAACATAATGAAGAGTTGAAATATAGGTATAAAATCTGGTTCCAACATCTTGAATATCAAAAATCAATAGGTCAATACCTTCCAAATCTCCTTTGTCAGGTGCTTTTTTTGAGCCATAAATACTAATGATTGGCAAACCTGTTTTAGGATCTTTGCTATCAGAAATTTTTTCACCTGCGTCAGCACTTCCTCTAAAACCATGTTCCGGTGCAAATATTTTTTTAACATTTAAGCCAAGATTAATGAGTGAATCTACTAAATGAATAGAATCAATCATACTTGTTTGATTTACTACCAACCCAATATTCTTACCTCTTAAAATAGGTAAGTAGTTGGTAGTTCTCTCAGCACCGGTGAGTAAATTATTGGGCTGAGAAAATAAGAATGAATTAAAAATAAAAGTAAAAAGAATACTTAATGTAGCAATTTTAAGGTTATTTTTCATGATTGATTCAGCTTTTGGCAATTCATTGCTGTAATATAGCGCTTTTTCAACGAATGTTCAATCAACAAAAACGATAGAAATGCAATTTGCGGTCATAGATATAGAGACAACAGGGGGAAACGCGACAAATAATAAAATAATTGAAATTGCGGTGGTCATTCACGATGGGAAAAAAGTAATTAAAACCTGGGAATCTCTCATTAATCCTGAAACTTATATTCCTTACGGTATTACGGAATTAACGGGCATAACGCAATCGATGGTTGCCGATGCACCAAAATTTTATGAAATAGCTAAAGAATTAATTGAAGTAACCGAGAATACTATATTTGTAGCACACAATGTTCGATTTGATTATTCTTTTATTAAAAGTGCATTTAGTGATTTAGGTTATACCTTCACCCGAAAACAATTATGCACCATTCAATTAAGTAGAAAAATTTTTCCGTTTCTTCCGAGTTTTGGATTATCTGCCATTTCAAAACATTTGAATATACAAAATCCTGACAGGCACAGAGCCATGGGCGATGCGATGACGACGGCCAAATTAATGGAATTAATTTTTAAGGAGGTAAATGCCATTGATGTAATTGATGATTTGGTAAATATGGGCATTAAGGAGAGCAAACTTCCGAACAATTTATCTCTTCAATATATACAAACATTGCCTGACAGCTGCGGAGTATATTATTTTAAGGACGAAAATGGCAACATAGTTTATGTAGGAAAAAGTAAAAATATTCAAAAAAGAGTAGCCTCTCATTTTTCGGATTACACGGAAAAAGCATCAAAATTGCAAAGATTGGTTTACGATATAGACTATGAAGAAACCGGTTCTGAGCTAGCCTCGCTCATTTTAGAATCTTATCAAATAAAAAATATAATGCCCGGAGTTAACAAGGCACAAAGAGCTAAGTCATATCAGTACATTATCTTTAGTTACCTGAATAATCAAGGATATTTATGTTTTGATATAAAGCAGAAAAAGGATTTAAAGAAGAATAATAAAGTGGAGTTTCTCTCTGAGTACAGTAAAATAAACATTGCAAAGAGTAGATTAATCGCTTACAGGCAGGAATTTAACCTATGTGATCATTTAATGGAAGGAGATTCGTTATTTGGCATTCCATGCTTTCACTATAAAATAAAACAGTGTGCAGGTCCTTGTTGCTCAAAAGAAGAAGTTACATCATATAATGAGCGTGCAGAACTGGCAAAATTGAAATTGAAAAAGAGTTTAGACGGAAGTTTTTTAATAATAGAAGAGGGAAGAACAAAGGGAGAAAAATGTATCATTGCTGTACAGTACGGTCAATTCTATGGTTACGAATACATTGAGGAAGAATTATTTCAAGATTCACTTGGGCAATGGCAAGACTACATCAAGAAATATCCTGAAAATGTAGAAATAAATCAGATAATAAATAGATATATGACTAAAAACAAAGTAACAACCATTAAAATATAAGCCTTAAGAAAAAACGTACATTGATAAATAAGTTTTCATTTCTTCATGAATTTTTTCAGCTTCTTTCGCAGCGGCCTCCTCGAAATCATTCCCACTAGAGGCGTAAATAACGGATCTTCCTACATTAACTAAAAGCCCTACTTCTTTTGTAAGACCAAAAGCTGAAATCTCCTTTAAATTTCCTCCTTGAGCGCCAACACCGGGAATGAGCATAAAATGATTAGGGATTATTTTACGAATTTCGGCCAGTTCATTTGGGTGAGTAGCTCCCACGACAAACATGGTATTTGCGTCATTTCCCCAATTTTTTGCTTCGCTAATAACTTTCTGGTATAATTTTTCCCCAGATTCAAGCGTCAGGAATTGAAAATCTTTACTCCCAGGATTTGAGGTAAGGCCCAAAATGACAACCCATTTATCGGGATATTCATAAAAAGGAATAATAGAATCGCTACCCATGTATGGAGCAACGGTTACTGCATCGGCCTTCAAATAATCAAATAATGCTGAAGCATATTTACCTGATGTATTACCGATATCCCCCCTTTTTGCATCGGCAATAACAAAATGAGAAGAAGGAATATAGGCCAGAGTTTCCTCCAGAATTTTCCATCCAGAAGACCCCAGACTTTCATAAAAAGCCAGGTTTGGTTTATAAGAAACACAAAAATCCTTGGTACAATCTATAATCCTTTTATTAAAGTCAAGTAAATCGTTGGGAGATTTTCCTATAGAAACTGGTAAAAGATTAAAATCGGGGTCTAGCCCTATGCAGAGATATGATTTTTTTTCAATAATACGGCTAATCAGCGAGGCACGATTCATACAATTTGAGACTAATTTTTAACACCATTTACAGCTATGACGCCAATAATTTGGGGTATTTTGCCTTTAATGGCATCTTCCAATCCAGCCCTCATAGTAATAAAAGACATAGAACAACTTTCGCAGGCACCCAACCATTTTATTTTGACAATAAAATCATCAGTGAGCTCGACGAATTCGACATCGCCGCCGTCTACCCTTAGATGTGGCCTAATACTTTCCAACGCATTTTCAATAAGGGGATAAAGAAGTTCTTTTGACATGGATGACATTAGGCATTAGATATTTGAATGAATATTAATTTTGAGTAAAGTAGCCTTAGCAATTTCATTGAAAGCAGGTTGAATTAGATCTGCCTGTTCATTAAGGTAAGCAGGTAAACCATTATCACCTCCTTCCCTGATACTTTGAATCAAAGGCACCTGACCTAAAACGTTCGTATTTCCATAAGAAGCCAGCTTTTGCCCTCCACCCTGACCGAAGAGGAAATATTTACTATCGGGATTTTCAGCAGGAGTAAACCAGGACATATTTTCGACTACCCCCAAAATAGGTACATTAACCGAAGGTAATTGAAACATATTCAGCGCTTTAATAGCATCCACGACCGCAACCTCTTGAGGAGTAGTTATGATAATAGCTCCGGTCAGTTGGACCGTTTGAACCAGACTAAGTTGAACATCGCCAGTACCTGGAGGAAGATCAACGATTAAAAAATCCAGTTCGGGCCATAAAGTATCGAGGAAAAATTGTTTGATAATCCCAGATAATCTTGGACCTCTCATAACAACGGCCTGTTCAGGTTCAATAATGAAACCCATAGAGATGAGAGGCATTCCAAAGGCGACCAGGGGTTTAATTTTAGGTTGCCCGTTCACCGTATCAACTTCCGGTCTTTTTCCTGACAGCCCGAGCATGGTAGGTATGGAAGGTCCATAAAGATCTGCGTCTAAAATACCTGTTTTGAAACCAGCGGCTTTAAGGGCGAGCGCAAGATTAACTGAAACCGTTGATTTTCCGACCCCACCCTTTCCGGAACCAACGGCAATAATATGTTTAATCTGAGGTAACAAATTATTGTCAGGAGCCGGTATTGAAATTTTATCATTTACCAAATGAACATGTACATTCAACAACGGAAAAATGGCGTTAATTTCTTGTACACATTTAAAGTGTAATTCTGATTTTTCAGAACTATTCAATCCAAAAACATGAAGATTAAAGAAAAGATTATTTTCTTCCAATCTAAGTTGATTGACTATATCGGATGATACAATATCCTTTCCTGTTTTAGGATGAAGCACATATCTTAGTATTTTGGTAATTTCCTGGATATCCATCATGGATTTTTAACTTTAACAAAGGTAGTAATTTATAAAACAACATGACATAAAAATCGGTTTTAAGACTTACCTTTGCGATGCTATGAGAATACATAAGGATATAAATAATTTACCCGTTTTCAAACAAGCGGTAATAACAATCGGATCATTTGACGGTGTCCATTTAGGGCATAAAAAATTGATAAATAAAGTTAATCGTCTTGCAAAAAGTACGGGTGGAGAAAGTGTATTAATAACTTTTAACCCACATCCAAGGCAAATTGTCTTCCCTGGAGATGATTTTCAGTTACTTTCCACGACAGAGGAAAAAATAATTTTACTTGAAAAATTGGAAATAGATCATCTGGTCATTGTCCCTTTTACGGTAACCTTTGCGCAGCTCAGTGCAGATGAATATATCGAAATGTTTTTGGTTAAATTATTTAAACCAAGATACATTGTTATCGGCTATGACCATAGATTTGGATTAAGCAGGCAGGGCGACATTCATTTTTTAAAATGGCACGGGGCTAAATTTGGCTATGAGGTTATCGACATCGAGAAACAAGAAATCGAAGAAATAGCTATTAGCTCAACTAAAATAAGAAAAGCTTTACTTCAGGGTGATATTAAACAGGCAAATTTACTTGCACAAGATCACTATATTTTATCTGGTGAAGTTGTACACGGAGATAAAATGGGAAAGAAATTAGGGTTCCCAACCGCTAATATTCAAATTTCTGACAAACACAAATTAATTCCTTCAGATGGTATATACGCCGTATGGGTTCATATTGATAAAGTTCAATATGAGGGTATGTTGTATATTGGTCATCGACCCAGCATTGATTCAAAACGATCATTAAGGATTGAGGTTAATATATTTGACTTTGATAAAGATATTTATGAAAAAAAAATTAGTATTCTATTAGTAGAATTCTTAAGGTCAGATCAACAAATTGACACTTTGGATAAACTATCAAAAATTATATCCGAAGACAAAATTCATGCAAAAGCCGTTTTAGCACAAACAAATAAAATAGAACCTAAGAAGATTAATCCAGAAATAGCGATCGTTATTTTAAATTATAATGGAAAGGAATGGCTAGCTAAATTCCTACCAAATGTTATTAAATATAAAATAGACAATGCTAAAATTATCATAGCTGATAATTTTTCTACGGATGATTCTGTTCCTTTTTTAAATGAAAATTTTGGTAACGACATCGAAATTATAACACTTTCAAAAAATACAGGCTACGCAGGAGGTTACAATGAAGCATTAAAGATGATACAGGCTGATTATTTTTTATTGCTTAATTCAGATGTATCTGTCACTGAAAATTGGATGTCTCCCCTATTGGAAGTTATGGAAGCTGATTACAACGTTGCTATTTGCCAGCCTAAGATACTTTCTTTTGATGAGCCATCGAAATTTGAATATGCAGGTGGAGCCGGAGGTTGGCTTGACCAGCTTGGTTATCCGTTTTGTAAAGGAAGAGTATTAGGTCATATTGAAAATGACTTAGGACAATATGATTATCAGTCGGAAATATTTTGGGCCAGTGGTGCTGCTTTTATGATTCGGGTCCCTTTGTTCAAAGCGATAGGTGGCTTTGATGCAAACTATTTTGCGCACATGGAAGAAATTGATTTGTGTTGGAGAGTAAAAAGGGCAGGCTTCAAGGTCATGGTCGTTCCTGAGGCTATCATTTATCATGTTGGTGGTGGTACGTTAGATTACGACTCTCCGAAAAAGGTTTATTTGAATTTTAGAAATTCTCTATATACCTTAATGAAAAATGAACCCTTCACTCATTTATTATGGAAAATTCCAGTCAGATTTATTTTGGACGGTTTTGCAGCCATTTTATATCTGGTTACTAAGGACAGACATTTCGTTACGTCAATAATTAAAGCACATCTTTCTTTTTATAAAAATTTCAGAAGGCTCCTACAAAAACGTTCTGAAGGAAATTCTTTGGTAAGAGCATTAAGGACCAAAGATAGAAATACGCTCGTTGGAAGATATACAAAATTAATTGTTTTGGATTATTACTTATTTAATAAAAAAACCTTCAAGGAAATAATTCAAAATGAAAACGAACATTGACATTTTGTATAGCGACGAAGAAATCGTGGTAATTAACAAACCCTCAGGAATGTTGAGTATTCCCGACAGATTTGAAGCGTCCAAAGAAAATTTATCTGTTTTATTAAAAACTCATTTTAACGGTGATATTTTTGTAGTTCACAGAATTGACAGAGAAACCAGTGGCATATTATGTTTCGCGCGGACGGCAGATTCTCACAAACATTTAAATAATCAGTTTTTACTACACAAAGTGGATAAAACTTATTATGCTTTTATTGATGGTCATCTTGACGAAGAGGAAGGAACAATTGATGCAAGAATTGCACCACATCCTTATCAGGAAGGAAAAATGATTGCTGGAAAGGTTGGAAAAGAGGCCTTAACTCATTACAAAGTACTGGAAAAATTTAGATTAGGCTCTTTTGTAGAAATTAAAATTGAAACGGGAAGGACGCATCAAATCAGAACCCATTTTAAGTATATAAATCACCCGTTATTGGTAGATTCAATATATGGAAAAAGAGAGGCCGTATATGGGAAAGATATTAAAGGACCTAAATACCACGCCATAGTAAAACCAGAAGAGGAAGATAGACCATTACTTCATAGATTGTCATTACATGCAGGCAAATTAGGACTAATGCACCCTACAAAAGACATAAAAATGGAATGGGAAGTTCCCCTTCCAAAAGATATGAAAGCAACCTTAAACCAATTAAAAAAATGGAATAAAATATAATTTATTCCATTTTTTTATTGATGTATAATTTAATGAATGATTGCTGAAGTGGCTCCGCGGGGTATTCGAATTTCTTCAACAAGATCTTGAATGTGCTGTGGTGGTGGCGGAGTGAACTTGCTGATAATAATTGAAACTACAAAATTTAGAATCATTCCCAGCGTTCCAATCCCTTCAGGAGATATGCCAAACCACCAATGGTCTTTATTGTTAAGTTCAGGATTCATGAATTTAAAATAAATGAGGTAACCGAGGGTGAAAATAAGTCCTATAATCATACCAGCGATAGCACCTTCTTTATTCATTCTTTTTGAAAATATACCCATAATAATAATTGGAAAAAAGGATGCCGCGGCCAGACCGAAGGCAAAAGCTACCACTTCCGCTACGAATCCGGGCGGATTTACCCCAAAATAACCAGCTACAACCACCGCAAAAATAGCAGAGATTCTGGCATATAGCAGTTCACTTTTCTCAGAAATATTGGGAGCCAGGGCATTTTTCAATAAATCACGGCTTATAGCCGTAGAAATAACAAGTAATAAACCAGCAGCAGTGGAAAGCGCTGCGGCTAATCCACCAGCGGCTACCAAAGCAACTACCCAATTGGGTAAACCGGCAATCTCAGGATTTGCCAGAACCATAATGTCCTTATCAATGGTTAATTCATTTTTAACTTTATCTTTTTGGTATAGAATCATACCATCCTGATTTTTGTCCTCAATAGTAATTAGACCTGTTTTCTGCCAATTTTGTACCCAGGTAGGAAGGGATTCAATTTTTTGACCATTTATATTAGTTATCATATTATAGATACCAAAAACCCCAACAGCAGGCGCCGTTGTATATAAAATAGCGATAAACAGCAAAGCATAACCAGCCGATTTCCTTGCATCTTTGACTTTTGGCACGGTAAAAAATCTTACAATAACGTGAGGTAATCCCGCTGTCCCAACCATTAATGCAGCTGTTATAAAAAACATATCGATTACTTCTTTACTTCCAGAAGTATAGGCTATAAATCCTAGTTCGGTAAGTAATCCATCTACTTTGTCTAATAGATAGGTACCATCATTTAAGGTACCGCCAAAGCCCAATTGAGGAATTGGGTTACCTGTAAGTTGTAAACTTATAAAAATAGCGGGAACCATATAGGCAAAAATTAGCACACAATACTGAGCAACCTGGGTGTAGGTAATTCCTTTCATACCGCCTAATACGGAATAGAAAACAACTATAATCATACCGATAATCACCCCTGTATTGATATCAACCTCAAGAAAACGTGAAAAAACAATCCCCACTCCCCTCATCTGACCTGCCACATAAGTAAAGGAAATAAAAATGGCTGCGACAACGGCCACTAATCGGGCTGTTTGGGAATAATATCTGTCACCAACAAAATCAGGCACAGTATATTTTCCAAATTTTCTTAAATAAGGGGCTAGCAAAAGTGCTAAAAGAACAAAGCCACCTGTCCATCCCATTAAATAAACGCTGCCATCATAGCCCATAAAAGAAATGAGTCCGGCCATAGAAATGAATGAAGCTGCTGACATCCAGTCTGCTGCGGTGGCGATGCCATTAGCCAGGGGAGAAACACCTCCTCCTGCAATATAAAATTCCTTTGTACTCGATGCTCTCGTTTTAATAGCGATACCGATGTAAAGAACAAAAGTTAAGCCAACAATAATATAAGTCCAGGTTAAAATATCCATTTCGAAAATTTAATTAGGTGAAGAAGAATGAAAAAAGAAACTTATTCATCAACATCAAATTGTTTATCTAATTTATTCATTCTCCACACGTAGTAAAAAATAATAAGAAGAAAAACATAAATAGCGCCTTGTTGTGCGAACCAAAAACCAAGTTTAAAACCACCTATTCTTATTTGGTTTAGTTCTGTAACGAACACAATACCCAATAAAAAGGAGGAAATGAACCAAATAATCAATAAACCGGCTAATATTTTAATGTTAGCACGCCAATAAGCAGATCTACTATGATCTTCTTGTTTTAGGTTATTCATAAAAAATCATTTTATTTAAAGTCTTTACAACCTTAAAGCTTCAACTTCTGAGATAGATTTAGGTATAGGATGACCCAAAATTTCATGACCATCTTTTACCACCAACACATTATCTTCAATTCTTGCTCCAGTAAAATCACGATAGGATGCTAATTTATCAAAACATATAAAATCTTTTCCTATCTTATCCTCAGCCCATTTATCAATTAATTGGGGAATAAAATAGATTCCTGGTTCCACCGTAAGCACATATCCCTCTTCCAATTTCTTTCCTAGTCTCAAAGATTTCAAACCAAACTGGGTACTTCTTGAAACCGAGGCATCATAACCTACATAAGCCTCGCCTAAGTCTTCCATGTCATGAACATCCAAACCAATCATGTGACCGAGGCCATGAGGAAAGAACAAGGCATGAGCGCCGGCAGCTACCGCGTCCTGCGGATTTCCTTTCATGAGACCTAACTGAGTAAGACCTTCTGCAATGTTCAATGCCGCTTGCAGATGAATATCTTTATAGCTAATCCCAGGTTTAATCTGGTTAATCGCTTTTATTTCCGTGTCAAGGACGATTTCATAAATGTCCCTTTGCATGGAAGAGAAAGATTTTGAGACAGGAAATGTTCTGGTTATATCCCCTGCATAATGACCCGGTGATTCAGAACCAAAGTCACCTAAAACTAATCCACCTTCTTTTAACTTTCCACTATAACTATGATTATGAAGGGTTTGACCTTGCGTTGTTAAAATGACAGGATAGGAAATTCTCCCTCCATTACCAACAGAAATACCTTCAACTAAACCCGTTAATTCATATTCAAACATACCTGCTTTAGCGGCAATCATTGCTGCCACATGCATTTTACCTGAAATATTGACAGCGTCGATCATTTCCTGAATTTCATAAGCATCTTTCACAGACCTTTGGGCGACCACATGTCTGATTAATTCTTCAGAAATAAGCTGTTGATATGATTTATTTGATTTTTTAATAAAATCATTAATAAAAAGCATGTTTTCAGCTCTGTATGGAGGTAGAATATGAACATTTCTGCCTTGATTCAAAGCGTCTGATAAATAGTCCTCTAAACCTGATGTTGGTTTTACGAGGGCAATACCAGACTTTTCTGCTAATGATTCCAGGGTTGGCAAAGCACCGAGCCAAACAATCTGATCGAGGGTAAAGTTATCGCCAAATAAGATGGTTTCCCCTGAATTGGTATCGAGAACCACGGACAAATCGGGCCTATCTATCCCGATATAATATAGAAAATTACTATCCTGCCTGAAGTGGTAAGTATTATCAGGATAATTCATAGGACTTTCCCTATTTCCGGGAAAAAAGATGAGTCCATCTTTCACATTATTCAAAAGAATTTTTCTTCTTTGAACATACACAGCGGTTGGTATAATTACAGCCATTACAAAATATATTTAACACAAATTAACTAAATTTTGGGTTTAAACATATATACCATTCCACATTCTGCGTAATTATATAAATTATCCTCATGACCTTTACTCAAAACGGTGAAAATCTGCCAGTTCTTTAGCTTATAGTTAATTTTTAACGAAGAAGCCACATTATCGTCACCGTCACCAATATAGCCCCAATAACCTCTGTATTGAGGAGAAAAAGACCAGTTTCCTACATTATACCTGGCACCGAGGCCAAACAAAAAAGCATCATTTTGCAAATAATCATCTCTATTGGTCTGCCAGACGTAAAATCCGAGCATACCAAAAAGTCTCAGACGAGAAGAAATAGTCTTACCCGTTGTTACATCAAAAGAATAGCCTGGTGCATCAGTACCCCTTGCAGCATTTACATGAGTGGAAGTGGCAAAACGGAAGGAAACTCTAAAAGCAGCATCCAACCAATGAGTACTCTCTTTACTTAGCTGTAATACAGAATTAAAGATTATGTCAGCCATTGCATGCCTATCGTAATAGGCAGGAAAGTGAACTTTTCGTACTGTTTTCCACTCATGACTTGTTGTATAGACTTCCCTGGGAACCCATGAAATATCGAAGCTCATTTTTTTATTTTCCGTTGGATAAGTCAGGAAAAAAGACTGAGCATAAGTAAAATCACCTATCGACTGTAAAAAGCGCGCAGAAGAACCGAGCGTTAACAGGCTATCCGTCCTTCCTTCATTTAATGTAGGAATGGGTAATGCATTGGGACCTAAAAATTTGGGTGAATAGGTAATATAATTTCTCCAATGCGTTGTACCATCCCAATTCACATTATTTGCCCACCATTGATAATCCTGGCTAAGGAGCGAAAAAGGAAATAAAAGCAAAACTAAAATAAAACAGTTCAGTAAA
>CAMDWC010000007.1 GCA_945878825.1 Haliscomenobacter hydrossis DSM 1100 | reverse complement strand
AGCGTAACGATGGGCAAGAAATTACTTCATTCTTTAGATTACCATTTTAATCGGCCCTCGTGAATATAATTATCTGCTTTTTTATCCTATTATCGTTTACCTTGATGGTTTACAGCTACTTGATTTTTCCTTTTATTATGAAAAAATTAAGCGATAAAACGGCAGTAAATAGCAGTCAATCTTTTTTTCCTAAAGTAGCTGTTATCATGTCAGCTTATCAAGAGGAATCTATAATTAGACATAAATTAAAAAGTTTAAAGGAACAAAATTATCCTAAAGATCAATTGACATTTTGGATTGCCTCCGATGGAAGTATGGATAAGACCAATCAAATTATAAAAGATGAATGCGAAAATTTAAGCAACAGCCACGTTTTCATATTTGAAAGTAGAAGAGGAAAACCGGCGGTGATGAATGAATTGGTATCAAGAGCTAAGGAATTTTATGATGACATTGCTTTTATCATCATTCTTACGGATGCCAATGTTATTTTTAAAAATGACTTGGTTTCCTTTCTAGTTCAACCATTTATTTTTCCTGAAATCTCATTAGTAGATTCAAAAATAGAACCGCTATACAAAGTGTCAAAAGGAATTGCAATCATTGAGAAGTTTTATCTTAATAGGGAGACTTTATTAAAGCAAAGTGAAGGCGAATGGAAAGGTTTGTCAATGGGAGCCTCTGGAGGATGTTATGCCATAAGAGCTATTGATTATGTGCCAGTTCCAAAAGGTTTTCTTGTTGACGATTTTTTTATATCTTTTAATATATTACTGAATGGGAAAAAGGCAATATTAAATACATTGGCAATTTGTTTCGAAGAAATTTCTTCTTCCATAAGCATCGAATTTAAAAGGAGAAGACGTATATCTGCCGGTAATTTTCAAAATTTATTTTATTTTATTCCTTTTTTTACAATGAAACAACTGCCTTTGTGGTTTGTATTTTTTTCACATAAGGTTATTCGATGGTTTGGCCCATTGTTATTAATATTTTCTTTATTATCCATGTTTTATTTCGCTTTTTATCAAGTTATTGTATTATTTGGTGTGCTCATTTTAACTTTATTTATGGTGTTTGTTTTTGTTTTTAATAAATTATTTGAGAACATTAACATACTTTTGCCGTTTCTTAAAAGGGTACAATATTTTATAGTAATTAACGCAGCTTTATTAATGGGCTTCTTTGATTATTTAAATGGAATTAAAAATAATGTCTGGGAACCAACAAAAAGAAACCAGTAATTTTCAACTTGATAAGATTGAAGATGCAATAATAGATATCCGTGAGGGTAAGATATTAATTGTAGTTGATGATGAAGATCGTGAAAATGAGGGTGATTTTATTTGCGCCGCTGAAATTGTAACGCCTGAAATAATTAATTTTATGGCTACTCATGGCAGAGGTCTGATATGTGCCCCATTAGATGAAAGAAGGGTAGAAGAATTAGAACTGAACATGATGGTTTCAAATAATACTGCTTTACATGAAACTGCATTCACTGTTTCGATAGATTTAATGGGATATGATTGTTCAACGGGAATTTCTGCCTACGATAGAGCCACAGGAATAAAAAAGTTAACAGATCCATCCATTGTTGCGAAGGATTATGCAAGACCTGGTCACATTTTTCCGCTTAAAGCCAGACAGGGTGGGGTGTTAAGAAGAACAGGTCATACTGAAGCGGCCATAGATTTGGCAAGACTCGCTGGCTTTTATCCGGCGGGAGTACTCGTGGAAATTCTTAATCCAGATGGGACTATGGCACGTTTACCAGAACTTTTTGAAATAGCTAAAAAATTTGAACTAAAAATAGTGGCTATTCGAGATTTAGTTGCCTACCGACTAAAGATGGAAAGTTTAATTAAAAAAGAATTATCTTTTCCAGTGGATTCTGCGCATGGTAAGTTTTTAATTACTGCTTACACACAAATATATTCAGGAGAAGTTCATTTAGCAGTAACCATCGGTAAGTGGTCTATTGATGAACCCGTTTTGGTGCGAGTTCATTCTTCAGTAGCTCCTAATGATATTTTCGCTTCTTTGTTCTCTGAAAATTCAGGTCTTATTCATAAAGCATTAAAACAAATTGCTAGAGAAGGAAAGGGGGTTTTTCTCTTTATGAGACCTAATGTTAAATCAGAGGAAGATTTTCTTGAAGATTTAAAAATTCTTGCATCCCAACAAAATTATTTATCTGATAATATATGGAAACAGGATATGAATCCAAGAGAATTTGGCGTAGGAGCTCAAATATTAAAGGATTTGGGTGTCTCAAAAATTAAACTGCTTACTAATAAACCTAAAAAACGGGTGGCGCTTGACGGCTATGGATTAGAAATTGTTGAAAATATTGATATTGCGGATTAAAATTTGGGACAAAAATTATCATCGTTGTTATATCTCCCCATATAAGTGACCGTTAGTTCAATAGCATTTCTTCTACCTGGAATGCCGTGAAACAAGTTGCTTATCCCAGCATCATAAGAAACACCAATTAATAGTTCATTTAGTTCTAAACCTAACAATAGAATCAAAGATTCTATTTTGGGATCATTGCCATTAACTATGGTTGGTCTTGCCGAAGCACCAAAATGAAGAGAAGTATTAGAAACATCATTCAATATGGTTCTAATATTCATACCAGCCATTCCTGTTAGATGGCTGCCTTGCTTTTGTGCCAAAACTCTTGGGTGAATTTGTAATTTTTCTGTAACAGGAATTTGAAAGCCACCGTAAACAGTATATTTTATTGGTAAAGGTCTATCAGTGATTGAGTTAACGAATAGAATGTTTTTTTGGTAAAAACTTTGATTTGGTTTGTTAAAATGAGCTATTGAAGCACCTAAAAAACAACCAAGCTGATTAGGTGTCATAAAGCTATATTGTATTCCTACATTTAAATCGGAAAAGGCAAAATTATTTGAAGGTAATAACTCATCTGTTGAATCACTGTAACCATCTGTTCCGTTAAATTGATCCTCAAAGGTTGCATTACTATATCCAACACTTTTTTGAATAATACCCATCTGAAATCCAACACTTATAAATTGATTATTTGTTGGATCCACACTTTTGTGATAAGCTCCGGATACATAAATGTTCTGCATATTCCAACCAATACTTGAATTTTTATCTTGCATAAACATCACACCTACCCCAGCTGCATCATTCACTATTTTTCCATCATATCTTATAGGTAATCTTAAATCAAAACTACTGTATAATGATACAAAGGGTTCATTAAATTGGTTATTTCCCTGATTTCTATGCGCAACGGTTGCTCTATAACTACCTTCGAAACTTCCACTTAAGCTTGGATTTAAAAAAATGGGTAAATTATTATACTGAGAAAAATTAGGATCTTGACTCCAAAGAAACGTAACGATTAAACAGAATACGCTTGTAAAAGTGTTAGCTTTTGTTATTGCCTGCATGAAATATATTTGAAAATTGCTAAAATAATGTTTAATTTTTATATTTGTATAACTGTAAAAATTTAACTTTTAGTATTTTTGCCTTATCATGTTGCAACCCTCGGAAATTAGTCATTTTATAGGCAAAATTGAATTTGGAATTTGTCCATTAAGTGTCATTCCTATTCGCATTGCTCCGTCTCATAAGAGTGAGCTCATTTCGCAAATGCTTTTTGGGGAAATGGCAGAAATTCTTGAGTTTAAAGGTAACCATTGGCTAAGGATAATCTGTGAGTCTGACGGTTTTATTGGATGGGTAGAGAAAGACCAAATTCTGCCTTTATCTGAAAGTACTTATTTGAAATATAAAAATAATTATGCGTATTGTTTAGAATTAATGCAGCCTGCGGTTGGTCCTGATTCTTTCGTTTCGATTACCCTGGCAGCACGTTTACCAGAATATGATGGTTTACGGTTTTCTCTTAATAAAGCGAAGTTTTCATTTAATGGTCAGGCTTTACCTATCAGTAAATTTAATTCGTCACCAGAGATGATTGTTAAATTAGCAAGAAAGTATCTTAATACACCTTTTTTATGGGGAGGTCGGTCTCCTTTTGGCATAGATAGCTCAGGTCTTGTACAAATAGTTTATCAAATGGTAGGAATTTCCCTTCCGCGTGAGCCCTTAGAACAAGTTAAAATGGGTTCGTCTGTCGAGTTTATAGAATTGGCACAACCGGGTGATATCGCTTTTTTTGAAAATAGATTTGGTAGAATTGTCCATTCTGGTATTATTTTACCTGATAATCAGCTGCTTCATTCACTTGGTCAAGTGAAGATTGATTTGATGGACCATTATGGTGTATTTGATATTAATAAAAACCATTACCTAAAATCTCTACGTATTATTAAAAGATTACTTCCTACCATTTCAAAAATTATTTCCCCACCTAAAAGTGAAAACATGTTAAACACTAACCAGTTATCTCTTGAAATCATTTAGTAGTAACCTATTTTGGGGGTTGACATTTTAATTACTTTTTCGATCAAATAGCATGATAATAAAAATCTTTTGATTTTTCTATTAAGATATTACCATACATTTTTACCCAATGATAACTCAACCACGCGCCCGGTACAAGATTTAAATCTACTTGCCATCCTACATCGTCTACCCAATAACATGCTATATTCCTAGGTTTTTTACCTTTTAAACCGGAACTTACAATTTCAATAAAATATACTGATTCCCCGGGTATTGTTTGGATTTCCATTTTTAGCTGATAGGATTTTGAATGAGGTAATTGACCGGTTTTTTTAGTTAACCAAAAAATCCCATAAGGTGGAATAATCAATATATCGCCCTCATAAAGAAATGATGCTGAACTTATTCCTTCTCTAAAATATTTTCCTTGCCAGTTCCCTGATAATTCCTTCTTGAAAATTATTTGAAATTCAGAACTAAAATTAGCAATTAACAAAAGATTTTCTTCTTTTAATGTTTTTTCTACACAAAATAGGGTATTGCTTTTCAGCGATATTATAGTTTCTTTAGCATTTCCATGAAGACATTGGGTTTCTTTTCTTCGTCTGGAAAGATTGGCAATAAAATTAAATAAAACATTTTCAACCGTACCTAATTCTTTTCTTAATAAAGCTTTGTCCCAATCCATGACAGGTCTGTGTAACCACCGATTATCTTCTCTCTTTTCTTCGTCTTTCAGATAATCAAAATTATTTAAGTGCCCAATTTCATCTCCTGCATAAACCAAAGGAATGCCTCTCATAAAAAAGATTACTCCGTGTAATAGTTTAAAGCGATTTATTGCTTGTGCTAAGTCTTCTTTTTTATTTTCTATAAATGCCTTTTGAATACCAATTAGCGCGGCAGTACTACCAGAGATTCTTGATTCACCATTTGATTTATCTATTTGGAAGGAATAACCTTGAGCAAAACTATTTTTCCATACTCCTGTATAGAATGCGGAACAAAATAAACGAGTCTCATGACCATTTTGACCTACATCGAAAGCATTCATATCTGATATTCCCCATCCTATGTCGTCATGACAACGTATATAATTAATCCAAGTAGAAGAATAGGGGATGGTTGGAAGTTTTGATAAAGTAGTCCTTAACAAAACCGTATTTTCACAAGCCATAGCATGCCATAAGTGATTCATTAGTGTAGCATTATAACCTATTTCGCATGCTTTACCCTCGTAACCACCTGAACCTAAGTATCTTATTATGTCATTTGGTGCTACAATAGCTTCAGATTTAAAAAGGACACCAGGAGCCACCAATTGAATCAAATATTTGTATGCCACCAGAAGCATAACCGCTTCTTCTTGATTCTGACAATTTGTACCCATTTTTTTCCATAAAAAAGGCACGGCATCCAGTCTTAAAACATCTACTCCAAGATTGGCCAGAAATAACATTTCCCCAAGCATTGCATTAAATACTTTAGGTTCACTGTAATTTAAATCCCATTGGTATTCGTTAAATGTAGTCCAAACCCATTGTCTTATTTCCTTTTGATATGTAAAATTTCCAGGCGCAAAGTCTGGAAAAACTTCTGGTAGTGTTTTCTCAAATTGATCAGGAATAGTACGGTCTGGATATAAATAATAATAATCTTTGAAATGATTTTCTCCCTTTAATATACTCTGTGCCCATTCATGCTCCTTTGCCGTATGATTCATTACAAAATCAATAGCAACGATTTGGTCTTCGGCATGCATTTTATCAATAAGAGCTATCAAATCATCATTATTTCCCAGTTTAGCGTTTACTTTTCTGAAATTTTTTACTGCATAACCTCCGTCAGCCTTGCCTTCCCTAGGTTCCAATAAGGGCATTAGATGAACATAATTAATTCCTAACTCTTTTAAATAAGGAAGATAATTTTCCATTTCCCTGATGCTCCCCGCATATAAATTAACATAAAGCATGGTGGCAATCCATTTCTGATCCAAATGCCAATCTTTTATTAGTTCTCTCTTTTTATCTATTTCTTTTAGTGAATCCTTTCTATCAACATAAGCCAAATTTATGGTTTCTATGATGTCGAGTAAATCTCTTTCCTTTGAGGTTGGATAAAGAGTTTTAAAGATAAATTGGAAATCTGACCAATATTCACTGGCTTTATTTCTAAGTGCTGGGTTGATTCTTTCTATCATTATAAAAGATGATGCTATTTTTCAATACAAAATACCATTTTTTAAATTAGTGGACTAATCGTAAATCAACTTGTGAATGAAAATAAAAAAAAATTAACTTTGGAGAAAAAATGCGCTATCGATTACTGGCTGAATGGGAAAAACAAGACGCTGTTCAATTTACTTTTCCCCATGCTGACTCAGATTGGAAATTTATTTTAATGGACGCTATTCAAGTTTTCGTTGACGTTATAACCGCTATTATACCCTTTGAAAAGGTGATAGTGGTCACCAAAGATATAGCTAAAACAAAAAGCTATTTCAAAGATTATTCTTCAAGTAATTTATTTTTTTATGAAATAGATAGTAATGATACTTGGGCAAGAGATCACGGTGGTATATCTGTTTCTAATGATTTAGATATTAAAATATTAGATTTTACTTTCAATGGTTGGGGACTAAAATTTAACGCAGAAAAGGATAATTTAATTACTGAAAAATTACACTTATCTAATGTATTTAAAGTTTATCTGGAGAAAATTGATTTTGTTCTGGAAGGTGGTGCCATAGAAACAAATGGATTAGGTACCCTTATTACCACCCGGCATTGCATGAAATCACCTCATAGAAATCCTTCTTTTTCGGAGGAACAAATCAATAATCTGTTATTCAAAAGTTTTGGAGCATCAAATATTTATTGGCTTAATCATGGATATTTGGCAGGTGATGACACAGATTCACACATTGATACTTTGGTGCGTTTTTGTAATCCTACCACTCTTGCTTATGTAAAGTGTAATGACCTACAAGATGAACACTATGAGTCATTATTAAAGATGGAGGCAGAGTTGTTTAATCTGGTAGATGTTGATGGGAATTCTTTTCATTTAGTTCCATTACCCTGGCCAGATCCTTGCTTTGCTGACGATGGACATAGATTACCTGCAACTTATGCTAATTTTTTAATTATCAATGGTGCGGTATTACTCCCTATTTACAATGTAAAACAAGATCAGGAAGCAGTTAACGTTTTAACCAGTCTTTTTCCTGATAGAAAAATTATTCCTGTGCTTTGTCGCACCTTAATTGAACAACACGGTTCTTTACATTGCATTTCAATGCAATATCCAGAAGGAACAATCAATCTATAATGTCGAAACAATGAAAAAAAATAGTATCAAAATTGGCCTCATACAACAAACATCCAGCCATAATTCTGGTGAAAATCTAGATAGAATCATTCCAGAAATAAAACGTCTGGCTAGCATGGGGGCGGAACTTATAACGCTACAGGAATTACATAATAGCATATATTTTTGTCAGGCTGAAGATTCATCCATTTTTGATTTGGCTGAAACCATCCCCGGTGAATCAACAGAAATTCTAAGTAAGGCAGCAGTTGATAATAAAGTGGTCATAGTTTCTTCCCTTTTTGAAAAAAGAGCACCTGGTCTATACCATAATACCGCTGTGGTTTTTGAAAAGGACGGCAGTATTGCTGGTAAATATAGGAAAATGCATATTCCGGATGATCCCGCTTATTATGAGAAGTTTTATTTTACTCCTGGAGATATGGGTTTTGAACCTATTCAAACCAGTGTAGGTAAACTGGGTATTCTTGTTTGTTGGGATCAGTGGTTTCCCGAAGCTGCCAGGCTGATGGCCTTAAAAGGGGCAGAAATTTTGATCTATCCAACGGCTATTGGTTGGGAACATACAGATACTGAACAGGAAAAGGAAAGACAATATGATGCCTGGTTTACCATTCAAAGAGCTCACGCTATAGCCAATGGTTTACCTTTAGTTGCCATTAACCGATGTGGATTTGAACCAGATTGGACGGGAAATACAAAGGGTATAACCTTTTGGGGACAAAGCTTCGTATGTGGACCTCAAGGGGAAATCCTTTTTAAAGCAGATGCTACCTCATCTAATGGCTTTTTAGTGGAGATAAGTAAAAACAGGACGGAAGAGGTTCGCAGAATGTGGCCATTTTTTAGAGATCGGCGTATTGATGCTTACGGTGAAATTACAAAACGTTACATCGACTAACCTCTCCTCCTATAAACTTTGTATTAAGTCATATTGAGATATAATCTGATAATCACCTGCTGTTTTTTTGACAATCACGGCGGGTATTTGGCGTGTTATTATCTTGCTTAACTGAGATACTGTCATGTCTTCGCTAATTACTGGTAAAGCAGGGGCCATGATGTTTCTTACCGATGTGTTTTGTGTAGGATTTTCAGAAAGAGCACCTATAATTTGTTGTTCCCCAATGGAGCCTACCCATTCTTCATTTTCCATCACAGGTAGCTGCGATATATCATAATCTCGCATCAACCTTAAAACCTCCTGAATAGCGGTATCAGGATTTATACTAATGAATTCTTTTTTAAGTTTTTTAGACAAAATATCTTTTGCTTTTAATTCACTCTCCAAAAACCCACGTTCTCTCATCCAGTCATCGTTATAAATTTTACCTACATATCTACTACCATGATCATGAATAATAACAACCACTACATCGTCATCTTTCAGTTCGGCTCTCATTTGCCAAAGTCCCGCTACGGCTGAACCTGCAGAGTAGCCTAACAGCATACCTTCTTCTCTGGCTATTTTTCTTGCCATTAAGGCACCGTCTTTGTCTGATACTTTTTCAAAATAGTCTATTAAGCTAAAATCTACATTCTTTGGCAGTATATCTTCACCGATACCTTCTGTTATGTAAGGATAAATTTCTTGTTCGTCAAAAATACCCGTTTCATGGTATTTTTTAAACACAGAACCATAAGTATCTACCCCCCATACCTTAATATCTTTGTTTTGTTCCTTTAAAAATTTAGCCGTACCCGAAATAGTACCGCCTGTTCCAACGCCTGTTATGATGTGAGTAACTTTACCATCAGTTTGTTCCCATATTTCCGGACCTGTCGATTCGTAGTGTGCCTGTCTGTTTGACAGATTGTCGTATTGATTAAACCAAAATGAATTGGGAATTTCCGTACTTATTCTTCTGGCTACAGAATAATAAGAGGCAGGGTCATCAGGATGAACATTGGTAGGACAAACAATCACCTCAGCCCCCAAAGCTTTTAGTAAATCAATTTTTTCTTTAGACTGTTTGTCTGTCGTAGTAAATATGCACTTGTAACCTCTTACTGCAGCTGCAATGGCCAAGCCCATCCCTGTATTACCAGAGGTACATTCAATAATAGTACCTCCAGGTTTAAGGTTACCGTTAGCTTCCGCATCTTGCAACATTTTTAGAGCCATTCTATCTTTTATGGAATTACCTGGATTAAATGTTTCTACTTTAATGAGAACTGTTGCTTTAATACCAGGTATAATTTTCTTGATTTGAACTAATGGAGTATTTCCAATAGTTTCTAAAATAGTTTTGCAGTATTTCATACTATTTGTAATATTTGACAGAAACAAAAAATTTTAAATCCAGAAATCCTAAATATGAAGCCTCATTTTTAGTTAACAAAAGTAAAATGCCTAAAGGGTATTTTCCAGGAGGTATCTTACCAATTACCTTTCCTATAATTTTCTTATTAGACATCGGATTTGTTATTTCAACAACAGAATGTTCCGGTATTTTGTTGGATAGTACGTAAGGATATGGTGTCTTTTTAAACGGTGAAACAAATGTTTTTGCTGATCCGGTTACTGAAACTAAAACTTTTTTAGATTTATCGGAAGTGAGTGAAAGAGTGTCCTTATTCCTATTACTTTGCAATGCAATGTCTTCAGAAGTTTTACTAATAGGTTGAACAAGAAAATAACCTATTAATAATTTGGAGTCAGTCTTTAATATGTTATTTTTTATTAAGTTTATTTTTTTAATTTCTTTAGAATCTCTTGGAAAGTAAATGCTAAATAATCTATATACAGTGTCTCCTTTTTTAACTTTATAAAATAACGGGATATAATTATATTTTTCGAATGAAGTTAGCTGTCCGGGATTTTTAACATTTTTATATTGTATTGGAATTTTAATTATTTTTTTTTCCTGCAACTGCAGATCTGTCATTCCATTTATATCTCTAATTGCGGCTATGGAAGTTCCATAATATGTAGCAATATTATTCATATTATCTTCTTTTTTTATTACGTGAGATAAGTAAAACTTTCCCTCGATATAACCAATAAAAACAGTATCCTTTGTAAGTTGGTCAGGAAAAGATGATAACTGACTTTTTCCTTCGGTCAGAATAAAAAAGAAAATAAATGATAATAAAAGTAAATTATTCTTCAATTTTGACAAAATAAATGAAACAAAGGTATTTCGAATGAAAAAAAATATTGTCATAATTCCTGCAAGATATAAATCAAATCGTTTTCCAGGAAAGCCTTTGGCAAAAATTTCTAAAAAATCAATGATACAATATATTTATGATAGTATAAAAAATTATTCATTTTTAGATGAAATAATTGTTGCTACAGACGACCTGAGAATAGTAAATCATTGTATAGAAATGCATATTCCTTATGCTTTAACCAATGAAAATCATCAAAGTGGCACTGATAGGGTAGCAGAGGTGGCAAAAAATTATCCTGCCACCTATAATATCATTAATTTGCAAGGCGATGAACCATTTATTAAAGGATCTGATATAATAAAGTTGATAGAAACACTTGATAACGCGACAGATGGGATAGCCACTTTAGCCTGTCTCATTACAGATAAAGTCCAAAGGTTAAATCCTAACAGAGTGAAGGTGGTTTTTAATAAAAATAATGAAGCTATGTATTTCAGTAGATTTGATATACCCTATCAAAAAGGTGATTTTTTGGACGCACTGACCTACCAGCATATCGGGATTTACGGATTTAAAAACGAGGTACTACAATCGATATCGAAACTTCCTTCAAGTTTTTACGAAAGGGCTGAATCCTTAGAGCAACTTCGTTGGTTAGAGGAAGGGCTAACCGTTAATCTTGGATTTGTAGAGGAAGCGTTGTTTAGTATTGATACGCCGGAAGACCTTAAAGAGGCAAATAAAAAGGTAAACAATGAATAATATGAGTAATTATAAAAAATTAATTTTACCAGGTTTCAGTTTAGCATTTATAGGTATGGGACTATCTATTTCCATTGAAGCTGGTTTTTGGAAATGGAACGGAAACCCAATCTGGGAGTGGGTACTGATGGGAACATTTGGTCTTGTTATTTTTAACACAGGTTTAAGCCTATTTGGAGAGGCTGTAATTAGAGCATCAAAAGAAAATAAAAACTAAGGTAGTGAATCAGAAGAGAAACTAAATGGCAATATGGAGGCAATACTTTCCAATAAGTAGTAACTACCTTCCTCGCCTTGAAAAATTATTTCAATAGGGCTCTTTTGCCTTGTCTCCATTTCAATGAGAACCTGCCGACATGCACCGCAAGGGCTAACGAGTGCATTTTTTTTATCTGCAACTACAGCAATTATTTTTATTTTTTGAATGGCTCCTTCAAAAGATAATTTGGAAACAGCATTTCTTTCAGCACACATACATAATGGATAAGATGCATTTTCAATATTTGTACCTAATATCTGATGTCCATTATCCAGCAATATACAGGCTCCCACTCTAAATCTTGAGTATGGAGCGTAAGAATTATGAAATGCAAGGCGGGCGGAGTCTAATAATTCTTTATATTTGTTCGGAACTTCATCTATACCCTGAAATCTTGTGAAGTGAATTTGTATGGTTTTTTCCAATTTTTTTTTCTTGTTACATAAAGATAACAAAAATGCATAATATACTTATAATAGGTGCCGGACTTTCTTCAAGTGCACTTATTCATTACGTTTTAAAAAATGCAGAAACTAAGGGTTGGAATGTTACCGTTGCTGATGCAGACCCTTTAAAAGCGGAAAAACTTATAGCAGGTCATTTAATGGCCAGAGCTGCCTGGCTCGATGTAATGAAAGTGAATGACCGTCGTGAACTGATTAGCAGAGCCGACGTTGTCGTTTCTCTCCTTCCCGCCCATTTACATTTAGAGGTGGCTCATGATTGTATAAAATTGAAAAAACATTTAATTACCGCTTCTTATGTTTCACAGGAAATGTATAGATTGGGTGACGAAGCACGCGATAGAGAACTTATCTTTATGGGCGAGATGGGACTCGACCCTGGTATTGATCACATGTCTGCTATGCGTCTTATCGACGGAATCAAAGAAGATGGCGGACAAATTACCTCCTTTCGTTCCTATACAGGCGGCTTAATTTCTCCGGAAAGCGATAATAATCCCTGGCATTATAAGTTCACCTGGAATCCAAGAAATGTAGTTCTTTCCGGTCAGGGAACAGCGCAGTTTATTGAAAATAGTAAATTAAAATACGTTCCTTATCACAGATTGTTTCGTGAAAAGAAAATTGTAAATATTTTGAATGAAGGTCCTTTTGAGATGTATGCAAATAGGGATTCTCTCCTTTATATGGATGTTTACGGATTATCGAAAATCCCAAATATTATCAGAGGAACGCTTCGTGCCGTTGGCTTTTGTGAAGCATGGGACGCGTTAATTCAAATTGGCTTGACTGATGCGGATTTTCCCATTCTTGATTCAGGTAACATAACCTATCACGAACTTTTAGATGCTTATGTTGATCAATATAATGGGGGTACTTTACGGGAAAGGGTAGCTCAATTATTAAATAAACCAGCTAATTCTCTGGTCATGGATCAATTAGAATGGCTCGGATTGTTTAGAAAGATAAAAATTAAACATAATTTTGCCACTCCCGCTTTGATTTTGGAAAATCTGCTAAGAGAAAAATGGGCTTTACAACCTAATGATAAAGACATGATAATCATGCAACATGAGGTGGAATATAAAAAAGAGGGTAAAAAATTCTTGAAAATATCCAGTATGAAATTACTAGGGGAAGACAGTCAGGATACCGCTATGTCTAAAACAGTAGGTCTCCCCTTAGGAATTTTTGTGAAGTTAGTGTTAGAAGGTAAAATTTCAGCGAGAGGTGTACAAATCCCCGTGATGCGTGAAGTCTATGAACCTGTTTTAAGAGAGTTACAGGAAGATTATTCTGTTGTATTTAATGAGAAGCTTATTGAGCTATAATGTTTACTCCAATTCGTTTGCTTCAGTTTTTTAATATTAGCAGACAGTTAAGTGTTCTTTTTTATGCTTTCTTGCTTCCCTTTTTAAACTATTCCAATGATGAAATTGGCTCTTTTGAGCTTCTTCAAATACTAGCTTATTCTTTTAGTTTTTTCTGGATTTCAGGCCTTATTCAAGGCCTTATGCACGTTTATCCTTCTCTACCTAAACAAAGTAAGCAAAAAATACTTGCAGCTGCTTTTTTGCTTTTTTGCGTGGTGTCCACTTTTTTTGTTGTTTTAATAGGTCTAGGTATTTATTTAAATATCCCCATTTTTCAATCATTTAAAGCTATTCCTTTTGTATGGATATTTTTACTCTATTTTTTGATTAATACCCCAGCTCAACTTCTTGAATATGCTTTATTCCTGGAAGAAAAATTTCAATGGCTTAAAATATCATGTTTAGTATCATTTCCCCTACAGATATTACTTTTTTCCGTTCCCTTATTATGGTTTGATAACATCAGTTTAGGAATAACGGGGCTTACTTTATGGGCTTTTTTTAGGTTTTTAGTTCTTATATTTTATTCCTTTTCTTTCCCTTTTCATTTCGATAAAAAATTATTATATCCCATGATTAGTTATTCAAAGCCGTTAATATTTTCAGCTTTAGTCGGCGGATTAGCCTCGGTAATTAATGCATCATTAGTTCAATATTACTATCATGGTAGCTCCGCTATTTTTGCCATTTATAGATATGGAGCAAGAGAATTACCCTTTGTTAACGGTTTATTTGAAGGTCTTGGTCTGGGAATTATTCCATCGCTGATTAAAAATATAGAAGATGGATTGTTTAAATTAAGAAAAAATACACTCCATCTCTTGCATCTTGTTTTTCCTATTTCTATCCTGTTAATGTTTTTTGTACATAGCTGGTTTCCTATGTTGTTTTCTAATCAATTCATGGATAGTATTCCTATTTTCAAAATATTCCTTTTTTTGGTTATTTGCAGAACCATTCCAACCAATTCAGTAATCAATGCTTTAGGTTATTCCAGGATTTTAGCTGTTATTAGTCTTTTAGAATTAGTTATTCATCTTATCGCTAGTTATATGGGGTTGCATTGGTTTGGCTTAATAGGCATAGCGTATGCTACATTTTTAGCCTACTCCTTTGAAAAATTAGCCGGACTCTATTACTTATGGCGGAAAAAGGGAATTATTTTAACTCAATTAATACCTTTTTATTGGTGGTTATTTTATTCAATACTTTTAATAGTCAGTTATTTTATTAACTGGTAATGCTGTATATTTGGCCACATTTTAAAATAAAATTATTGTTATGTCAAGGATAATGATTATTGGAGCAGGTGGAGTTGGTAGGGTTGTTGCCTTTAAATGTGCTCAGGATCCAACCGTTTTTTCTGAAATTTTACTGGCTAGTAGAACCGTTTCTAAGTGTGATCTTATTGCCGACCATATTAGATTGCAGCTAGGTTATAATACAATGTCAACAGCAAAGGTCGATGCTGATAATGTTCCGGAATTGGTTAAACTGATAAATCTTTTTAAACCTAAAATGATTATCAATGTAGCATTACCTTATCAGGATTTAACCATCATGGAGGCTTGTTTACAAACGGGCGTTCATTATCTTGACACAGCGAATTATGAACCTAAAGATGAAGCTAAATTTGAATATAGCTGGCAGTGGGCCTACCGAGAGAGATTTAAAGAGGCCAATTTAACAGCCATTTTAGGATGCGGTTTTGATCCTGGCGTTACCGGTGTATTTACAGCCTATGCAGCAAAACATTATTTCGATGAAATGGTATATTTAGATATTATTGACGCAAATGCCGGAAGTCATGGTAAAGCTTTTGCCACAAATTTTAATCCTGAAATTAATATTCGGGAAGTAACCCAAAAAGGAAAATATTGGGAAAATGGTGATTGGGTTATGACAGAACCCCATGAAATTAAAATGGATATTGATTACCCTAATATTGGGCCAAAATCTTCTTATCTTATTTATCACGAGGAACTTGAATCATTAGTTCAAAATTTTTCAACGCTAAAAAGAGCTAGATTCTGGATGACCTTCAGCGAAGAATATTTGACCCATTTACGGGTTATTCAAAACATAGGAATGGCAAATATTGAACCTGTTATGTTTCAGGGTAGAGAAATTATTCCATTAGAGTTTCTAAAAGCAGTATTGCCGGATCCTGGTGAATTAGGTAAAAATTATACAGGTCAAACAAGTATTGGGGTAAGAATAAGAGGTAAAAAAGACGGTAAGTGGGTGAATTACTATATTTGGAATAATTGCCATCACGCCGATGCTTATAAAGAAACTGGAACCCAGGGCGTTTCCTATACCACAGGTGTTCCTGCAATGATAGGAGCAAAAATGTTCTTAACAGGTCAATGGTCTAAACCAGGCGTTTATAATGTCGAAGAATTTAATCCTGATCCATTCCTTGAGGCATTAGGCCTCGCTGGTTTACCATGGCATGAACAGCTAAATGGAAATCTTCAATTTGATTATCCAACATAGTTTGTCGTTTTTGTTAATGCTAAATGATCACAAGCTATGAACCTTTCAGATTATAATCAAATTCCTTCTCCCGCTTTTGTTTTGGATCTAAATAGGTTCACAAGCAACCTTAATTTGCTGAAGGAAATTCAAGAAAAAGCGGGCATTAATATTATTTTAGCCCTCAAAGGTTTCTCACTTTGGCATGTTTTTCCCCTTATCAAAAAATATCTTGCCGGTGCAACAGCCAGTTCTTTTCATGAAGCATTATTGATATTTAATGAAATGGGGACAAAAGCTCATACTTATTCCCCGGCCTATATTCCCGCCGATTTTGATAAAATAATTCAATACAGTAGTCATATTACTTTCAACTCCTGTGCAGAGTATATCAGGTACCTTCCATTTATTTCCTCTGAAAATGCTTTGTTTTCTCCAGGAATAAGAGTTAATCCTGGATATTCTCCCGTGGATGTTCCCTTATATAATCCCGCTGCTGAAGGCTCAAGGTTAGGTGTTACCGTCGATAGGATAAATGAGTTAAAGCAATTACCTAATTTGCACGGCTTACATATTCATACATTATGTGAATCAGATTCTTATCATCTGGAAAATTTAATTGACTCGGTAATACTTAATTTTGGAGAATTATTACCTCAGCTAAAATGGATTAATTTTGGCGGAGGACACCTCATGACTAAATCAGAATATGATATTCCCCATCTTATCTCAGTGCTTCAAACGTTTAAAATAAAATATCCTAATTTAAGTATAATTCTTGAACCTGGCAGTGCTGTAGTTTGGGAAACAGGAGAGTTAGTGTCAACAGTTTTAGATATTGTAGATAATAACGGTATTAAAACAGCCATATTGGATGTATCTTTCACCGCACACATGCCAGATACACTCGAAATGCCTTACAGGCCTAATATTATAAACGCTTCCAAAATATCTTTATCAGATTTTCCATTTGCTTACAGATTAGGTGGCGTGAGTTGTCTTGCAGGCGATTTTCTTGAAGAATACTTTTTTTCATCCCACTTACAAGTTGGACAAAAGTTGATTTTTCTTGATATGATGCATTATACGATGGTTAAAACAACTATGTTCAACGGAGTTGGTCATCCTGAAATTGGTTTTTGGTCCGAAGACGATGGCTATAAACTATGGAAAAAATTTGATTATTCAGATTTCAAAAATAAGTTAGGTTAGTGTTTATGAAGAATGGGGAAGATTTGTTTCAACACATCTTACTTAACCTAAACAATAATTTTGATACTTATGAAAAAAGAGCCATAGCAAAGTCCATATTATTTGATATTGCCCATTTTACAATGCCTTGGATCGCCGGGACAAATATATCAGAAGAATTAATTTTTGTAATCAATCTTTCTATTTATAGAATAAATGCAGGTGAGCCAACTCAATATGTCTGTGGCATTGCTCCTTTCAGAAATTATTTGCTAAAAGTAGATAAAAATGTGCTTATCCCCAGACCAGAAACGGAAGAGTTGGTATCTCTGGTTTTAGCTAATTTAGCAATATTACCACCTGGGAAGGGTATTGATATTGGTACTGGTTCAGGGGCTATCGCGTTGTCTATTACTCTGGAAAGTGATCGGGAAATGGATGCACTGGACATTAGCCAGGGAGCATTACAAATTGCTATGTCGAATATTGAAAACTATTCAGCACGTGTCAATTTAATCCATAGCGATATTTTAAAATCTCCTTTACCAGAAAATTACTCATTTATCGTAAGCAACCCTCCGTATATTCCTTTAATGGATAAAAAAGACATGTTGGATTCTGTGTTAAACTATGAACCTAAAGAGGCATTGTTTGTACCCGATGATTCTCCTCTTTTATTTTACAATAGAATAGTAGAGCTTTCCAGAAAATCTATAATGCCTAAAGGAGGATTGTTCTTTGAATGTCATCCTGAATTTATTAATAGGGTTTCCAATCTTTTAATAAAAAATGGATTCGAAAATGTACAAATACTAAACGATGTAAGTGGAAAACAAAGAATGGTAAAAGGATTTATGCCTGAATAGCTACATCTCCTTCATAATTTCCAATAATTCTGCTAAAGTGTTATTCAAAGATTCTATGGCTTCCACCATTTTCCAATTTTCTTTATTCCTGTCTTCCACATAATTTGAAATACTCCTTATGGACATGAAGGGAATCTTTTCTTTTAAACAAACATAAAAAAATGACGCACCTTCCATGTTTTCAATCTCAACCTCAGGGTATTTCAGCATTATTTTATCCACCTTACTTGAAGTACCTGTCACTGTATTTAATGTAATTCCATGGGCAAGAGGTAGAAATTTAGTAAACGACGCTTCCGGATTTATCAAAATGCCCTCTTTAAAAGGAAATGAATTCTTATCTATAAGAGGCGTATCAAAAATCGAAGTAAAGCTACCATCCTTTTCTTCCATACCTATATCTCCAAATCGTTCTGTGGCAATATAATAAACCTTTCCCAATGGCCCATTTTTTTGATAAGCCCCACCAATGCCAGCTTGAATGATTAATGAATAAGAAAAATGGTTCAATCTATTCTTTAATTCATACAAAGTATTAAAAACACCTACGCCCGTTACCAAAAGATGAATTTCATGGTTTTCTGATTTCCATGTTCCCTCTTCCACTTTATGCCAGTGCTTATCTAAATAGTCAGTGGTTTGGGTAACTTCAAAGTAAGTTGCACTTGTTAATAATAGGTTCATTTTACTTTATAATTCCAATGTTTTTGAAAAAAGACAGAGGTTAATATTCCCAGCCATTGATGCTGTCTTACTTTTAAACCAAATCTAATACTTTTTGGTAGGTTATATGCTAATCCAAAGGTAAAAGAATAGGGTAGTGGTTCCCATCCAATCTCTCCCTCAAAAAACTTAAACTGACTGGTAATATTTCCCCTGATACCATTAAAAATCTGATGGCCTTGATAGGTGTAAAAAAAGTTTATATGATTATAATTTCCAATTTTGTTGTCGATACCTATTAGAAAGAAATCAATCTTATTCAATGGAGATGAATATAAGTCTTTGGAATACTTAAAATATAGGTGATGGTTCTCATGCATCCTGGCCATTGCGTGAACCCCAATAGTTAACTTACGACTCATTTTATCTTCTGGAAATGACTGTGTTTTATACTCCATCACAGAGCCTAATATAAAATTATCATGAAGTAATTTATGATAATTAAAAGTTATTCCTCTATGTTTTGAATAGGGGGAAGAATACGAAAACGAAGAATAATGTTTTTTGTCCTTAAAAAATAGGATTAAATCTAATGATTGCCTTGATTTTACTCCTAACCATTGTGATTCCTGACATAAAATACCAAATAGTTTATCTTTATTAATTAAACTAGTCTGGCTTTTTTCAAAGAAATTTCTTCCCAAAAGTGGTTGTATTTCGTTACCTAACCTCGCAAATTCAATAGTTTGACCATAAACTATGGTATATTTTAGTACCATGGTGATTAAAAGAATTAATTTGTTTTTCATACTTCCTCCATTTTTCTTTAATATAATTGGAAAGTAAGAGTTTCTTGTACCAGCGTTTTTTTGATAATGAAAATTTATCCTAACTTTGTCCAAAAATAAATGCGTCAAAAGGTTATCTTCCAAGATTTAGGATTAACGGATTATTTTGATACCTGGCAGTACCAAACAGAAATTCACCAAAAACTTAAGGAAGGGAAAAAATTGATAAATAATCCAAATCCTTCACACACGCTTATTTTTTGTGAACATCATGCCGTTTTTACATTGGGTCGAAGTGGATCACAAGAAAATTTAATCGTTTCACCAGAATATTTAGCAGAAAATAATATTCAGTTTTATAAAATTAATCGTGGGGGTGATATTACCTACCATGGTCCCGGGCAAATTGTGGGTTATCCGATTTTTGATTTAGATCTTTTTTTCAATGATGTTCATAAATATGTTAGACTACTTGAAGAGTCAGTTATTCAAACGCTGGAATATTATAATATTTCAGGATATAGAGAACCCGGATACACGGGAGTTTGGATTAAAAGGGAGAACGAAAATCGAAAAATATGCGCCATTGGTGTGCATTTGAGTCGATGGATTTCATTACATGGTTTTGCATTTAATATCAATACAAATCTGGATCACTTCAACTTTATTATTCCTTGTGGCATTAAAGATGAAGGTAAATCTGTTACCTCCCTAGAAAAAGAGTTAGGTGCAAAGCAAAATATCGATGAGGTTAAGCACATTTTAAAAAACAAAATGTCATCTATTTTTGAATTTGATATGTTATAATTTATATGAGTGTGGAAAATAATGCTAAAAGAGTCGCTGAATCAAAATCTGTTATGACAGAAATGGTCATGCCAAATGATGCGAATCCTATGGGTAATCTCATGGGAGGGAATTTACTGCGATGGATGGATATTATCTCTAGTATTTGTGCAGGAAAACATTGTGAAAACCAAGTAGTTACAGTATCTGTAGACAACGTTGCTTTCAAAAAACCTATTCATGTAGGAGATATAGTAACCATTGAAGCAATGGTTACACGCTCATTTAATACCTCGGTAGAAGTTTACGTGGAGGTTTATGCGGCGGATATAAAAGGACACAATTATAGAAGATGTAATCATGCTTATTACACCTTCGTTGCTCTGAGTATAACAGAGGGTAAACCAGTTCCCGTTCCTATGGTTATACCACTTACAGACAATGAAAATAAATTATTTGATTCAGCGCCACAAAGAAGAGACATGAGATTATTATTAGGAGGAAAGTAAAAATTTGAGGGAAATGATGAATGTAGGAATGGTTAAAAAAGTATGCTCTATCGTGGAAAAAATTAAATATTATTTGCTTTTTCTATTGTTTTTAGTAGCTGTTTCAGACGTTCGGAATTCTTCAAATTTTAATTCTTTTAAACCTGTTGAAAATTACTTCCTTATAAGACAATTTTTTAATGACGAATCAACGACAAAAAAATACATTGAATCACTAAATAATATATCCATTACACCAAATTTAAGATCGGTACCCAAAGGCTTTGATGAAAACTGGATACTTAGAGGTCCAAATAAAATTGGTGCAAGGGTTAATGTTATAAAACCTGATCCAAAAAATAATCAAATTGTTTACCTTGGATTTTCATCGGGTGGATTATGGAAAACGTTAGATGGTGGTCAAACCTGGAATGCTATTTTTGATAATTTTCCCTGGCTAGCTATAGCCGACGTAAACATTGATCCGATAAATAGTAAAATTATTTATGTTGCCACAGGAGATCCTAATATTTCCGGCTATCCTTTTGTGGGCGACGGCGTATATAAAAGTGTTGACGGTGGTCAAACCTGGAAAAATATAGGGCCAGCTGGTACACAGGTTATCTCCAAAATTTTAATTAATCCAGTTAATACTTATATTTTATATGCCTCCAGTATGGGTTTACCATTCCAAAGAGACAAACAAAGAGGCATTTATAAAAGTATAAATGGTGGAATTACCTGGGAAAAAATTTGGCATGTTGCTGATGATACAGGTATTATTGACATTATTTTAGATCCATTTAATGCTAATGTTATTTATGCTGCTTCCTGGCCAAGAGTTAGAAATAATAGAGAAAGTTTATTGTCAGGCGTAAATGCCTCTATTTTCAAAAGTGTAGATGGCGGTAATTCCTGGATTAAATCTGATAATGGATTGAAATTTGGTCCAAAAGGTAGAATTGGCCTTGTCGCCAGCAAACTAACCCCAAATTTACTTTTTTCCATAGTTATTGGTGAAAATAATGAATGGGAAGGTTTCTATAAATCAGTAAACGGAGGAACCACTTGGGTAAATCTTTTAACTAATACAGGTAGTAATTCTTTACCCAATAATGCTATGGGTGGCTTTGGTTGGTATTTTGGTAAAATTGAAATAAATCCCAAAAATGACCAGGATTTATTTATTCTGGGTGTCGATCTTTGGCGATCTAAAGATGGCGGTGTTACCTGGTTTTTAGGCGCTCCTCCGTGGTATGAAAATAATGTACATGCCGATAAACATGATTTGGTTTTCCTTAATGAAACTAATTTGTTGCTCGCTTCAGATGGCGGGGTGTATCAGTCCAAAGATAATGGGCAAAGTTGGATTGATTACGAGGAGGTTCCCGCTACGCAATTTTATAGAATTGCTTCAAATCCACATAAGCCAGATGCCTATTATGGAGGTGCTCAAGACCACGGTACATTGAAAGGTGAAAATCCTCAAAATTGGGTTAGATTGTACGGTGGTGACGGCTTTCAACAAGTTTTTGATCCAAATAATGATAATATCTTCTATACCCTTACCCAAAACGGAAATATTCTGGTAACAACCAATAAAGGATTGTCATTTATTGCGGCAATGAATGGTATCGATAAATCTGAACCAGTCGCCTGGGATGCACCGCTAATTAGAAGTTCTTTTAATGCCAATACATTATACACAGGTACATCCAGAGTGTATAAAAATACGGAAGGTGCCAATGCTTACTGGAAAGCAATGAGTAATGATTTAACAGATGGAAATATTTATGGTGCTCGCTTCCATAATATTACAACCATTCATGAATCGACTAAACTATCAGCGTTAGTCTATGCAGGTACCTCAGATGCTAATTGTTGGAGATATGATCCTGAAACCAATATTTGGACAAATATTTCAAATGGATTACCTCAAAGATATATAACATCTGTGCAAGCGTCGCCAACTTTTACCGATAATGTATATGTTACACTCTCTGGATACAAAGATAATGATTGGCAATCACACATTTTTTTATCAAAGGAAAAAGGGGATAAATGGAGGTCAATAAAAGGAGATTTACCTTACATTTCTATAAATGACCTCGTCATTATTCCCAATCATTCAGATTCTTTGTTATTTATAGCTACCGATGCAGGGGTATATGGGTCTATTAATGGTGGACTTAACTGGCATAAGCTAGGTAAAAACTTACCCATGGTGGCCGTTTATGATTTACATTATGTACCTGAAAAAATGGAGTTAATCGCGGGCACTTTTGGCCGGTCTATTCATACTTATAAATTAACTACATTACTTGAAAAAAAATATTCCTTAACGGTATCTCCAACCAATCTTTCAATACCTTCAATAGGAGGGAATTTTTCTTTAAATATTGTTTCTAATACGCAATGGTCCATTTACAATGCTAACTCATTTATTCGAATTACCCCCACTTCGGGCGTGGATAATAGTATTGTAAGTCTCATTTGTGAACCCAATAATAGCGTATTACCCAGAACAGACAAAATGGTGATAAAAGGAACAGGCGTTGATTCAACAGTTGTGTCAATAACTCAAAATGGAATATTACCCACTTTTACCGTTTCACCTCAAAATATAAGTTTTACCTCTGGTAATCAAAGTCAAAAAATATCGATAGAAACGAACACCTCCTGGAAAGTATTTAAAAATGTAGATTATATTAAAACAAATGTTACCGCAGGTTCGGGAAATACATTTATAGAGGTTACTTGTTCCATAAACTTAACTGCAAACCCAAGAACTGAGTTGTTGAAATTTCTACCAAATGGGATGGATACAATTTTGGTGAAAATAACACAAGCTGGAAATGCGGTATCAGCTAATAAGGAAGTAAGTAATAAATATTCATCTTTTCAGGTATTTCCTAACCCAATACTTTATGATTTTATAACCTTAAAAAAGACCAATGGTTTATTTGAGGAATCTACCACCGTTTCACTGTATCAGGTTAATGGACATTTGATTAAAAGCTATCAAGTACCCATATTTAGCGAAGAGCTAGTTTTGAGATTACCACAATTATCTAAAGGTATTTATCTACTGGTCGTGAGAAATAGTAAAAATCAAATAATTCAGTCAGAAAAATTAGTGAAATAAATTAATCTACTCTACCATTTCTATTTACAATCGTTGCGGTAGGTTGCTGGGTACCCATGATAATGACATCTTGAATATTTACATGATTTGGTCTGGATGCCATAAAATAGATTGTTTCGGCAATATCAAACGCTGTTAATGGATTAAAATCACTGTAAATATTGGCCCTTTCTTTATCACCATCAAATCTAACCATTGCAAATTCAGTATCCTCAACATGGCCAGGTGAGATAGAAGCTACTCTGATATTGTGGGTATGTAAATCAATTCTCATACCTTCAGTAAGTGCAATTACAGCTGCTTTGCTTGCACAATAAACATTGCCATTAGGATAAGTTTGTTTGCCTGCTATGGATGCCAAATTGATGATAAAGCCTCTTTTTTCTTTCATCATTAGAGGAATAACAGCTCTTGATACATAAATAAGACCTTTAACATTGGTATCTATCATTTCTTCCCAATGAGCTAAGTTTCCTTCCTGAAAAGGAGCAAATCCTTTTGCTTTACCCGCATTATTCAGCAGAAAGTTAATCTTATTCCATGCTTCCGGTAAAGTTGAAAATGCTTTACTAACTTCTATTTCATTTCTAACATCCAGCGTTATCAATAAAATGTCGATAGGATACATTGACTTTATCTGATGAGCAACCTCCTCTAATTTTTCTTTTCTTCTGGCTAATAAAATTAAAGAATAACCTTTACTGGCAAAATAAATAGCAGTAGCAAGCCCAATACCAGCGTTGGCACCAGTGATACAGGCAATTTTTCCTTGATTTACATTATCGAAAGGCAGTATTTTGATCACAGCTTTATTGATTAAATAGTATCAACTTCAAATGCAAGATCATTTTCTGGTATTTTTAATTCAGGGTTATTATGAATGGCTTTCAAATAAAACTCTCTGGCAATTTTTTTCTCTCCTTCATTAAAATAAAAGGTAGCCAAATCGTAATAAGCAAACTTATGATTTGGTAAAACCTCAATGGTTTTTAAGTAATATTCTAAAGCCTTATATGGTTTGTTAGAAATATTACTTAAATAAATAGCGTAGGTATATAATGCTTCATTAGGAAATGAAGATTGTTTTAGGCACTGCTTTAATAAATTTCCAGCTCTTTCCATTTTTTCAGGGAAATGGGAAATTATGATACTTGCCAATTCATACAATGATTCTCCATGATTAGGTTCAATGAGCAATAATTCCTCTAAAACAGATTTTGCCTCTTCCCACTTATTTTGACTAAGTAAGATCTTAGATAATGCAAATTTTGCCTCTGTCTGATGCTCATTTCTTTCAATAAAATGTTGAAGAAAACTAATTTTTTGATGATCATTTTCAGCTTCTCTTAATACAAGTTTTAAATGAAAATATTGTCGTTCAACATCTGTAGGATATTGCTTTTCAATTTGTTTGTACAATGAAGTAGCTGCATCTAAGAAAGTTTCCGTTTCAACAGTAGGTGACTCTTGCTCTTCTACTTCTTGTTCTTCTTCTTGATGTTCTTCTTCTTGTTCTTCTACCTTAGTAACTGATGTTTCAAAAGTAAACGAAACCTCAGGTGCAGCTTGTTCAGTTCGAGGCATTGTTAAATCGGTTGTTCCAATGGGTAAGGTAGGTTGATATTCAGTAATCTCTTCGCTCTCTAAATCCTCGATGATTTCAATTTCATCAGATGTATTGTTTGTCAAAATAGTAGCATCCTCGATAGATGAACTCGTAAAATTAAACTCGCCGCTATCTATATCAGAGGAGGGGGCTACATCAATTACCTCCTCTTCAAACACCTTATATTCAGTTATTGGAATAGGTGGAGGAAAACTAAGATCATTTTCTATGATTTGCTCTGGTTCATCCTCTAAAAATAAATTATCCTGAAAAGGAAACTCAATCAATTGGTCTTGTAGCAATTGATACTTATTTTTTAAAGACCTGCAATCTACTAAGGATGACGGCAAAAACTTTCTTAAGTGCCTTAATGTTTCACCCGCCTCCGAGGAAAGCATTCTTAATAAATTAGAATGATTTTCAAATGCTATTTTTTCAGACTCATCTGCTCTTATTTCTGTTTTACGACCCCTTGCTTCTAAGTATTGACTTTGCCAATAATTTATGTATGGTATGATATCTCCAATTTTATCAATATTTGTTTGTACTTCCCGGTGTTCACCTGTAATAGCATCAGATTCAAAGCCGTTAACTAATATTGGCACCAAATTATTAGCCTTCCTGGTAACTAATGATAAGGTATTTTGCATACACGAAATAGAACGTAAAAAGTTTACACTAATCAAGAGAATGATTGGACCTTCAAAATTTTCCAACTGATTATAAATCGAAGGCTCTGCATGGCTATTTGAGCTAACCAATTTAAACTGGATGTTGGTATTCTTAAAATCCAGTAGAATTTTATCAACTGCGGCTTGGTTATCATGACAATATGCTAAGGCTATCACTTGATTCATGTTAATAATGGTTTAATTATTGGAAATATTAAGTAATTTTTCAATGGAATCTTCAAAGTCGTTTTTAAAAGATTCATATTGACTTGTGGCCGGTCCATTAAATCCCGTATGAATTTTTACAACCCTATTATTTTTATCCAAAATCAACAAGGTTGGAAAAGCCGTTATCCCATTCAACATAGGTAAAACTTTCGATGCTTCCTTTTTTTTATATGACCCAGCCCACAATATAGGATAAGGAATCTTTAATCTCGTCTTGTAAGAAGATAAAATGGGTAGTACTTTTTCCCTTTCTGGATACCGTTCAAAAGCTAATCCAACGAAAGCTACATCTTTATCTTTATTTTTTGAAAGATATTCTAATAAAAAATTAGTTTCGTCCAAACAATTGGGACACCACGTACCAAATAATTGAATAATTTTAACTTTCCCTTTGATGTCATTTAAAGAGACAAGATTTCCATTAATATCAGGAAATTCAAAAGAAAGTGGTTTATCATTAATCGATGTTGTTATAGCATTAGGATCTCGTAAAGAGTTATTCTTTTGCGGCTTGGCCTTCCAGATCGTTTGATAATGTTTACCTGACCTGAAAACACCATTTATGGTGGAATCAGTATTAATTTTACCTTCGAAAAGGAAAGCATGTGATCCATCAAAAACAGAGAGATACAGTTTATTAATTTGAACGGTGCCCTCTAAGTACCTAAAATCTCCTGTTTCAGTTAAAAAAGTTCCCGTTAAATGATTCCCAATTTGTTTGAATTCAGCTACTCCCGGATATGGATCTTCACCCTCTACAAGACCAAATTCAGTTGCCCAAGAACCTGTTAAATTCATCATCGGTTCTTTTTTAAGCTGGGTAAATCTGTGGTTCTGTCCAAATTTTGCAACAAATGGAATGCTGTTAAATTCAGTTCTATAATTGATAACCCATTCACCTTCCATTACATTTTCCTCATACAAACCATGCAAATAAGTATCATAAATTGGAAAATTAATTCTAAACGTATCTTTTGCTAAATATTTATCTCTTCCAAAAAATATCTCCGAGGCTCTTATTTTTTCCGATCCGTTTATAAGATCCATGACAAAACTGTCTTCGGTTATGTATATAATTTCAAAGGTAAATGGCAACTCGCCATCTGTAACTTCATCAAAAGTAAGATTTAACTTTTCAGGAAGGGGTTCTCCTTTGGGATTTGAACTAACAGGCCTTGAATCAAGTTTCAAAATGCCCCTCCAAGATCCATTGGGTAATCTTGTAAAATGATCGTCTGTCACTAAACAAGAGGAGCAAAGCAATAAAATGGTGAGGGAAGAAAATAAATTCAATGTGATTAATCTCATGTAAGTATCTTAATTATTTAATGTGGACCAATTATGCAAAAATATACTCTTTTTAGCTAATAATATTAAAATATTCATTAATTAAAGTGGATATTTTAAGTATCCTTTTAAAAAAAAGACTACGTCAGAACTATGCTCAGGATATCTATTTATAAATATATCAAATAATAATGAATCTTATAATCACAAAATGAACACCTAAGATACTCTCCATTTAACCCTTGAGACATCACCAAGATATATTTTTTTCATTGTCTCTAATTTTAGAAAGCAAAAGTAGGAAGGTAATTTTTATAATTTGAATATAGAATGTTGATAAATAGTAAAAATATATGCTATTTTGATAAATTTGCATGATGAAAAAAAACACATTATTCTTAAGAACGATTAATAAAGAATTGGTAGATAGGCCGCCTGTTTGGTTAATGCGGCAAGCTGGAAGAATATTACCTGAATATAAAGCAATTAGAGCGAAACTAACAGGTTTCAAAGAGTTGGTGAAATCACCTGAGTTAGCTGCAGAGGTAACTTTACAACCTGTTGATTTGCTAAAAGTTGATGCTGCCATTTTATTTAGTGATATCTTGGTCATACCCGAAGCGATGGGTTTAGATTATGAAATGATTGAGGCAAGAGGCCCTTTTTTTCCGAAAACGATTCAATCAAAGAGCGATATTGATCAACTTTTAACAGGTAAAAAAGCGGCTGATAGGCTTGATTACGTTTATAATACTATCACAGAAATAAACAAACACCTTCCTGAAAATATCCCATTAATAGGTTTTGCGGGTGCACCATGGACTATTTTAGCCTATATGATTGAAGGAAAGGGTAGTAAGACCTTTTCTTTAGCAAAAAAATTCCTTTATGCTGAACCTGAATGGTCTCATTTTTTATTGGATAAAATTACGGATAGTACCATTCATTATTTAAGGAATCAAGTTAAAGCGGGTGTTCAAACCTTACAATTGTTTGATTCCTGGGCCGGCCTTTTAAGTATGGAGCAATTTAATACTTTTTCTCTGCCGTATATGCAGCGAATAAAAGAAGCCATTCCTGAAGTTCCGCTTACTATTTTTGCTAAAGGTGCGATGCTTCAATTACAGGAAATTGCTGAGATAAAACCTGACGTTATAGGCATTGACTGGAATATCTCTCCATTAAGGGTGCGACAATGGTTGGGCGCAGATACTGTCTTACAAGGTAATATGGATCCCTGTTTGTTATATGCAACACCTGAACATGTTTTTGAAGAAACAGTCAAAATGTGCAGGGAATTTGGACGAAACCATATTGCTAATTTAGGGCACGGGGTTTATCCTGATACTCCTTTAGAGGGTGTTAAAGCTTTTATAGCCGCGGTTAAAAGCATTAGCTACTTAGAATAATGGTAATTTTATATAAATTTGCAGGATTTTAATTTTCTTCCGGTATTAATATAATGATTTATGAGTTGGTTCAAAAGATTGAAGGAAGGCATACAAACTGCCACTAGAAATAAGAAGGAAGCACCGGAGGGACTTTGGTATAAATGCGACAGATGTAAAGAAACTTCCACGGCAAAGGAGTTAAGGGAGAATTTTCATAAATGCCCAAAATGTAATTACCATACAAGAATTGGTTCCGATGATTATTTTGAAATAATTTTCGATGCAGAATATCAACTTTTACATGAAGAATTAAAATCAAAAGATGCTCTTTCTTTTGAAGATGTAAAATCTTATCCGCAAAGGTTAGAAGAGGCATATAAGAAAAATAGTGTTTCTGATGCTATTACAGTGGCCCTTGGAAATATTGACGAAAATAAATTAGTCATTGCCTGCATGGATTTCAGTTTTATTGGAGGTTCTATGGGTTCAGTGGTTGGCGAACGTATTTCTAGGGCTATTGATTCGGCTATTGCTTCTAAATGTCCTTTATTGATTATTAGTAAATCTGGGGGTGCGCGAATGATGGAATCAGCATATTCTCTCATGCAGATGGCTAAAACTTCAGCCAAACTTACCCTGCTTGCCCGTGCAGGCTATCCTTTTTTTAGTTTGATGACTGACCCAACTACAGGCGGTGTTACTGCATCATTCGCTATGCTCGGTGATATTAATATGGCAGAACCTGAATGTTTAATAGGCTTTGCAGGACCAAGAGTTATTAAAGAAACCATTAAACGCGAACTTCCTGATGGATTTCAAACAGCAGAATTTCTTCTGGAAAAAGGATTCCTGGATTTTATTGTGGATAGAAAAAATCTGAAGGAAACTATGAGGGACTTATTAGTGCTTTTTGCTAAAAATTAAATCATTATTTTTTAATTGCTTCTAAGCCGCCTTTAAGGGAATAAGCTTTTTTCTTGCCTTCTGTCAGCTGTTGAAAAATTTGAGCCGCTTGTTTGCTTCTCTTTCCAGACTGACAATAAAAAAGTATATCTTTTTGGTTGTGGTTTAATTTGTGGTAATCTTCTTTCATTTTGGTTAAAGGGATATGAATACCTCCAATGTGCATTATATTTCTCTCTTCCTCGGTTCGTACATCAATCAATTGGAATTTTTTTAAGTTTTCTTCCAAATGCTCATTACATTCAATTTCATTCATGGCAGAAGGAATGCAATAGTTTTGGATGGGAATAATCTCACTAATTTCGAACGGAATAGGGTCAGTTATATAAATTCTATGACTTTCCATGGACAATGCATCAAAAATCCAGGTTGAATTTATAATAAGTTCACCCAAACCAGTAAGAAGCTTTATTACTTCTAATGCTTGAACACAGCCAATGATTCCTGGCAGTACACCCAACACTCCACCTTCTGCACAAGAAGGAATAATTCCTGCTTCCGGGGGATGTGGATATATATTTCTATAATTACAAGTCCTTTTCTTATTCATAAGGACATTGAAACTTGAAACCTGACCTTCAAACTGAAAAACAGCACCATAGATATATGGTTTATCCATGATAACACAAGCGTCGTTTAGTAAATATCTCGTTGCAAAATTATCAGATCCATCTACAATCACATCGTAATCAGCAAGAATTGCTTTAACGTTGTCATAATCAATAGCTGTATTAATTACTTCAACATGGATTAAAGGATGAAGTTTTTTAATTTTATCACCTGCCACGATAGCTTTATACTTGCCAACATCAGATTCGTCAAACAATACCTGTCTGTGTAAATTTTCCATGTCAATAGTATCAAAATCTACTACCCCTATTTTACCCATCCCCGCTGATGCAAGATATAAAAGGATGGGACAACCAAGACCACCGGCACCCACTAATAAAACGCTAGATTTTTTTAACGCTATTTGTGCCTTTTCGTCAAATCCAGGCAGTTGTAAATGACGTTTATATCTCAACCATTCAGCTTGTGATAAAATATCTTGGGACATCATTGCCAGTTAATTACAGGTTTATTTAGTATTTTTTCTAAATGTAATTGCGTTATTTCGCCCATAGTTACTGCTTGTTTAAATGCTATATCTCCATGTAATTGAAACAATTCATTTCCTAACTGACTGGTTTTATCTTTC
>CAMDWC010000006.1 GCA_945878825.1 Haliscomenobacter hydrossis DSM 1100 | reverse complement strand
GATTGAGAGATTGAGATGGTTCTCCTGTGGTGGAATCGGGCAGTTGAATCCTTCATTATAGGCACAATAGGGATTATACGCTTTATTAAAATTTAAAATGATCTTCCCGTCCTTAACAGCACTTATCCTTACATCCATATAACGGCCCCCTCCATAACTTTCCACACCGTTGGTGTCATCTTTAAAGGGTAAGAATAAGTAATCTTTATATTGCGGTTGACGTATTAATGTCATATTTTGGTATAGAAATACCGTTATTTTTTTCTGTCCATGGGTAAAGGTTGCCGTGGCAAATTTTCTATAATCACGGGTGATTCCACTGTAGGTAGGCATTTGAAATACAGGTTCCTTTTCTAATGGAACATATTCCGCTTCTACCTGCCAGGATTTTTTAAAGGAAAAATATTTTATAAAATCTTTTTCCTCAAGTGTAATGGGTTTTCTGACATCTGACAGTAGTTCGTCCAAATGTGTTTTTCTGTAGGCCATAATTTCCTTTTTAGATTGGGAAATCAATGGAGCCTTACATTGCCAAAGCATTAAAACGGTCAGGATGATTTTAAATATATAAGCGTTTTTCATGTATTTTATTTATTGAGCTACTAAAACAAGTTTATTTTCACTAACGTTAATTTCCATTCTGGTAATTTTTTTTAATGGAAAATTAGATATATCAACCAAAAGTTCCCAATTCGCATTTTTGTCAGGGTGAAATTGATAAATTTTAGCTCCTTCTGCCATTATTAAGGTACCGTCTTTTAAAATGCCAAAATCTTCCTGTTGGTTTAACGGCATAATAATAGGAATTTTGGGGCTTTCACTGGAGTAAATAGCTTTTGTTCGGTAAATGAAGGATGGTTCCCCTGGTTTAGCCTTCTGAATATAGTAAAGTTCCCCGTTTTCAGTGACCCGGAAACATCTGCCTGGTAAGGAGGTTATCATTACGGAGGCCGTTTCATCTAAACGCCGGTACCACAGGGTTTGTGGATTTCCCAGTTCAAAGGTAATTACCCCTTGATCGGAAACCCATCTAAAATAACCAATATTCGTTTGATTCGCTAAAATAGGTTTTCCTTGATTTTGTCCGTTCAAAGGCAATGACCATATCCTCTGAAGGGTGTCCTTTGGCCAGAACTCCATTCTTAAAACACCAATGTTCTTTTTATCAGGCATGGTTATGGCGGAATACTCACCTTCCGGCGTGTCGGTGAAGCGCACTAATTTACCACTCAGAATGTTCAGTTTGTAAATGTCAGGATGGGAGGTGCCTTTGGCGGCACTGCTGTAAAATAAAAGACTATCTCCTGCTAAATGAGGGTGATTGTTATAACTCTGTGTATTCAATGAGGTTAAAAGGGTAAGATGCTGAAGCTTTATATTTCCCTGAGGGTCTTTTTTTATATCTAATTGGAAAATATTACTCTCGGGAAGTTGAGCCGCTAAGGTGACCTTTATCAAAAATAGGTAAATGAACAATGTTAATGTTCTCATATAATGAGGTTGGAAGGATTAAAAATTGATTTTAATGCAATAATATAGCCATTAGGTTAAATTGTTGATTATTTTTCCTTACTTTTTTTGGAATATTATTGAATTATCCTATTTTTACAATATTAAAAATTGTAGCAATGAATTTTTCTGTAGTATTTTATTTTAGCGGTTTCTATTTTTACGTTTTGTCGTAAAGGGACGCTATGATTGCTACAAAATTATTTCTGCAAAATAGAGTCCCGGTATCGGGACTTTTTTTTTGGTTAAAAATGAATTATGATCGCTCAAAAGTTACTTGAAAAGAAGTTAAAAAATACGCAATCGCTGGGTGTTGCCATCCAGGGGGTGGCAGGTGCTTTTCATGACATTGCTGCAAGACACTGTTTTGAAGGTCAGGATATTGAAATTATTCCCGCTATAACTTTCGACCAATTAGTGGAGCGTGCTCAAGGTGATACCAGGGTGGATGTTGCGCTTATGGCTATTGAAAATTCTATTGCTGGCACTTTACTACCTAACTACAAAAGGGTTCATGATTCTTCTCTTTCCATTGTTGGAGAGGTGTATTTAAGGATTGTTCAGAATTTAATGGCTTTACCGGGACAGTCGCTGGAAGACTTGAAAGAAGTTCATTCCCATCCTATTGCCATTGAACAATGTCGCGAATTTTTCAGAAATTTCCCTTCCATCAAACTCATCGAAAGTGAAGATACTGCCCTTTCAGCAAAGTATATTAGAGACGGACAATGGAAGGGTATAGGTGCTATTGCCAGTAGTTTAGCTGCAAAAATGTACGATTTAAACATTCTTTCGCCAAGTATTGAGACCAATAAAGCCAATCATACCAGATTCTGGGTTTTACAATCTCAGGAAATGGCCATCATCGATGATCAGGCCAATAAAGTTTCCATAACATTTTCAGTGGATCATACTGTTGGTAGCCTGTATAAGGTCTTAGCTGTCTTAGCTGCCTATAATATAAATGTCTCAAAAATTCAATCTACCCCCATTTTAGGTAAACCATGGGAATATCAGTTCTATCTGGATTTTATTTCAGAGGGATCAGTTCCCATTCAATCTGCCATAGAGGCTATCAAGCCCTTGGCTAATAACATGCAGATATTGGGAATTTATAATCAAGGTAAACATTTTGAGGAATGAAAAGCGAGCCCATCATTTTGCCCGCCTCCAGAATGGGGCAAGTAGAGGAATACTACTTTTCGAGAAAGTTAAAGGAAATTGCTTCTTTACGCGCCGAAGGGAAAAAGGTTATTAATCTGGGCATTGGAAGCCCTGATCAGGCGCCCGATGAAGAAGTGATACAAACTCTTATCAGAGAAAGTAGTAAAAAAGAGGTACATGGTTATCAATCTTATTTAGGTTTACCAGAATTACGGCAGGCTTTTTCAATGTGGTATAAAAATTATTTTAAGGTTGACCTTAATCCAAATAATGAAATTCTGCCGTTGATTGGTTCCAAAGAAGGGATTATGCATATTTCTATGACTTATCTCGAGGCGGGCGATGAAGTTCTTGTGCCTAATCCTGGATACCCCGCGTATTCCGCAGTAGCTCAGTTGACGGGGGCAACCCTGCGCTATTATGCCTTGGAAGAGTCAAAAAACTGGCAGGCAGATTTGGATTTTCTCGCAAAAACAGACCTTTCTAAGGTCAAGTTAATGTGGCTGAATTACCCTAATATGCCCACAGGCGCTCCCGCAGATATGGCCTATTTTACAGCGCTGGTTCAGTTTGCCAAACAATACCATATATTGTTGGTGAATGATAATCCATATACCTTTGTGTTAAATCCCGAGAAACATAGCTTGCTATCTGTTCCCGGTGCCATGGATGTTGCCATGGAGTTGAATTCTCTAAGTAAAGCGCATAATCTGGCAGGATGGAGAATAGGTATGTTAGCAGGAAGAGCTGATTATTTGGCCGAAATCTTACGATTTAAAAGTAATATGGATTCTGGCATGTTTTATGGGGTTCAAAAAGCGGCGATCACCGCGCTGGAACTAACCGATGCATGGTATGAAAATTTGAATAAGGTATATTTAGAAAGAAGGATGGTAGCTGAAAAGGTGATGGATTTATTGGGCTGTGTGTATGCTAATAATCAGGTAGGCATGTTTTTATGGGCAAAAATTCCGGATGCATTTGAAAATGCCTATCTATTGGCCGATCGTCTTCTTTATGAAACTAATTTATTCATTACTCCCGGAGGTATTTTCGGCACAGGCGGCGATAAGTATCTTAGAATATCTCTTTGCAGTCCTGTAACTGATTTTGAAGAGGCTTTGGAAAGAATTCATTTATCTGAACTAAAAGTTTAATAATGATTATAGCCATTATTGGATTAGGCTTAATTGGCGGGTCCTTAGGAATTTCCCTTAAAAATAAAATGGGTATAAACCATGTATTAGGCATTGATAGTCAGTCTGACAATGCAGTTAAAGCTTTAAAACTTGGCCTGACTGATGAGATAGTAACCTTACCTGAGGCGGTTAAAAGAGCGGATCTTTTTATTGTTTCCACTCCAATGGATAGTATGGTTAAAATTATCCCCGAACTACTTTCAAGTATTTCCGATAATCAAATAGTAATGGACGTAGGTTCCACTAAAATGCAATTATCAGAGGCTGTTCGCTTGCACCCGAGAAGGAATCGATATGTTGCTGCTCACCCAATGGCGGGCACTGAATTTTCAGGACCGGAGGCAGCTATTCCTAATTTGTTTGAAGGCAAATATACCGTCCTTTGCGATGTTGAACTTAGTGCACCCGATGCACTCGAAACGGTTCGGCTCCTTTTTTCTGTATTGAATATGAAGGTTTTAGAATTAGATTCAAAATCGCACGACGTTCACACCGCTTATGTTTCCCATATTTCGCATATCAGCTCTTTTGCCCTAGCTTTAACGGTGCTGGCAAAGGAAAAAGATGAAAATAGAATATTTGAATTAGCAGGTTCAGGATTTAGCAGTACGGTCCGTCTGGCCAAATCATCTCCAGATACCTGGATACCCATTTTCAAACAGAACCGGGATAATGTTCTCGATGTTTTGGATGAACATATTAACCAACTATCGCAATTTCGAAGTTTACTTATAAAAAACGATTTTGATACTTTTCATACACTCATCGAGGAAGCGAATGCTATAAAACGCATTATTTCCTGACTAATTTAAAGGAATATTAATGGAAATGACATTTAGCCCCGTTTTGGCACGTACGGAAAAACGTCCAATCATTATTGCTGGCCCTTGTAGCGCTGAATCAGAGGAGCAAGTGCTTCAGGCGGCGCACGGTTTAGCTGCTCTCGGTAAAGTGGATCTTTTTAGAGCGGGAATATGGAAACCAAGAACTCGTCCCGGTGAATTTGAAGGGGTTGGTGCCATCGGTTTGCCCTGGCTTAAAAAGGTGAAAGCTGAAACTGGTTTGCCTGTAACAACAGAGGTGGCAAATACCCAGCATGTTTTTGAAGCCCTGAAAGCTGGCGTCGATGTCCTTTGGATAGGTGCCCGTACGACGGTAAATCCTTTCTCAGTGCAGGAAGTGGCCGATGCCTTGAAAGGAGTGGATATTCCAGTGTTAATTAAAAATCCAGTGAATCCAGACCTGAAATTATGGATCGGTGCTATCGAGAGGGTTTATAATGCAGGTATCAGAAGAATTGCCGCTATTCAAAGGGGATTCTCTTATCATGGGGAATCAAACTATAGAAATATTCCTCGCTGGCAAATTGCCATTGAGTTGAAAAGGTTATTTCCAGATTTAGAAATTATTGTCGATAATAGTCATATATGTGGACGCAGAGATACCTTATTGGCGGTTGCTCAAAAGGGATTTGACCTTAATTTTGATGGCCTTATGACCGAAGTTCATCCTCGTCCCGATGAGGCCTGGAGTGACGCAGCGCAGCAAATTACCCCGGAAGTGTATGGTGCAGAGCTTTATAATAAGTTGAAGTTCAGGCTAGCTACAACAGATAATCAGGAATTTCATAATAATATTGATCACTTAAGACATGAAATTGATGAAATTGACGATGAATTAATGAATTTATATGCCAGAAGAATGAAATTGGCCGAAGGTATTGGCAAATTTAAGAAAGACAATAATATTGCTATTCTTCAAACAAATCGATGGAACGAAATTTTGGAAAGAGGTCTTGCCTTAGGTATTAAAAAAGGTTTAAGCGAGGAGTTTGTAGAAACAACGCTAAAAGCAATCCACCAGGAATCTATAAATCACCAGGAAAAGGTGATGCATGGAAATTAAGCATTTCAAGTCAAGAGGCTGTCTAAATAGATGGCCTCTTTTTTTTGGCTTTATAGGTAAAATTTACCCCTAACGCCTGGTTTTGAATCACAGATTTTAAGGATTATAGGATTTCACGGATGATAGTCATTCAATTATTGTAGGGGCGAATTGCATTCGCCCTCTCATGATACAGATACATTTCCCTATTACAGAATGACCTGTCCTACTGTTGGTTCATCCAACGCCATCAGGTTTTAATATAATTTACCTGCTTTCATCTGGTTTTGAATCACAGATTTTAAGGATTATAGGATTTCACGGATGATAGTCATTCAATTATTGTAGGGGCGAATTGCATTCGCCCTCCCATGATATAGGTGTATTTCCCTATTGTCAGAATGACCTGTCCTACTGTTGGTTCATCCAACGCCATCAGGTTTTAATATAATTTACCTGCTTTCATCTGGTTTTGAATCAGGATTTTCAGGATTTATAGGATTACAGAGGACGTCTTCGTTTTGGAGGTAAGGGTCATTTGTAGATTATGTTTTTTTTCACCCTTCTTTTCGCCGATGTGTTACACATCGGCGAAAAGCCTGCCAATGAAAGCACCATTTAATAATAATCTTCCGAATCAAACCAACGACGTTATGGTTAATCCTATAAATCCTGATTCAAACATCCAGCGGCAGCGCGCATAATTTCCACCCAGGAATGGAGAGGTAGTCTTTGGTTTGTTAGGTGATGGTAACTTTTGGGGAATAAATCCTGCTTTCATCTGGTTTTGAATCAGGATTTACAGTATTTATAGGATTACAGAGGACGTCTTCGATTTGGGTGTAAGGGTCATTTTTAGAAGATTACTTTTCACCCTTCTTTTCGCCGCTGCGTAACGCATCGGCGAAAGGTCTGGTAATGAAAGCACCATTTAATAATAATCTTCCGAATCAATGCAACGACGTTATGGTTAATCCTAGAAATCCTGTAAATCCTGATTCAAACATCTGGCTGCTGCGCGCAAAATTACTATCTTAGAATGGGTGAAAATGGGTAACATCCTCAACTTTCAATTAGACGGCCACTTTTTCATAAAAGCTTCTTTGGTTTTATCATTGGCATATGTGGAATGCCATCTTCCAGGTATTCTTCGCCAGCCTTGTAAAAACCAAGGAATTCATAGAATTTAATTAGATAAGATTGAGCCGATATTTTAATTTCAATGTTACCATACATAACCTCCATTTCATCTATCGCTCTGCTAACTATTTGCTTTCCAAAATTCTTTTGTCGGAAATTGGAGTCAACGACTACTCTTCCAATCGACGCATATTCAGGGAAGACGACACCTTTTGGGATAAGTCTGGAATAACCTATTAGTTGTTCATCCCAACTGTAAAACAGCAAGTGCCAGGCATCTTTATCTACATCGTCAGCATCTAAATAGGGACAGTCTTGTTCTACAATAAAAACTTTTTGTCTTAATTTCATTATATCGTACAGCTGATTAAGGCTCAAGCCGGCATAAGGAAGACAATTGATTTTTATTTGTACAGGTAATTCGAGAGACATTTCGGTTCATTTTTTTAAAAATGCTTTTATAAATCTAATGCTTTTTATTCAAATGATTTGTAATTTGTCTGTTATGAATGATTTTTTAGATGGTTCTAAAATCAATTCTCTTTACAATTCAATGAATATAAAAGCATTTTCACACCAAATTCCATGCTTATTTTATACTTTTGCTTTAACTAATTAAATATAATGAGGTCATTTTGTTTGTCGCCATCTTTACTTGCCGCTAATTTTAGCCAACTTCAGGAAGAAATTTTATTTTTTGATAATAGTCAGGCTGAATGGTTGCACCTGGATATTATGGACGGTCATTTTGTTCCCAATATAAGTTTTGGATTTCCTGTCGTAACCTCTTTAAGGCCATTGACTAAAAAGATTTTTGACGTTCATTTAATGATTTCTAATCCAGATCAATACTTAAAATCATTTCGTGAGGCGGGAGCTGATAAAATCACTGTGCATTATGAGGCTTGTCCTCATTTAGTTAGAACCCTTCAACAAATCAAAGAATTAGGCGCTTCTCCAGCGGTGGCGGTGAACCCTCACACGCCGGTTTCTTTACTAAAAGATATATTTCCCTACGTGGAAATGGTATTAATTATGTCTGTAAATCCAGGTTTCGGGGGACAAAAATTTATTCCACATACTATAAATAGGGCTAGAGAGTTAAGAAATTTATTAGATATTTCCTATCCGGAGGTAATTATACAAATAGATGGTGGGGTAGATTTGGATAATGCGGAACAGCTCATAAAAGCTGGGGCGGATAATTTAGTGGCGGGTACCTCGGTATTTAAAGCCTTGGGAAGAGAGGACACGGTAAATAAGTTTTATGAGATAGCAAAAAATGTTAAAAACGGGCAATATTAATGCTTTATAATATGTGGAAATGGTTAATCATTTTATCAGTTTTTTTGGTCAATGTTGATTTAAGTATTGCTCAATCGTCAATCAGCGCCAAAATTACGGGTACTGTAACAGATGGGTTAACAGATTTGCCTGTTGAATTTGTAACCATTTACCTAAAAGGTTCTTCCAATGCGGTGGAAACGGATGCGTCCGGGAGGTATAATATCAGCGTTCCAGCTCAAAAGCCCTTCGTACTTATTTTTACTCGTATTGGATATAAAGAAAGTGTGGTCAATGCAGATGCTATGCCCAATGGGAGTAGCAGGCAGTTTGATATATTGTTGGTGCCCTCCACTTCTGATATAGAAATTGAGATTCGAAGCTCACGCATTCAGGAAGCGGGTATGGTCAGAGAAGGGGTTGAACAGCTTCGTTTGTTACCAAGTACCTCCGGTAATCTGGAAAGTTTACTTCCTCATTTAGCCCTGGGTGCTAGCAGTGGAACAGGCGGTGAATTAAGCTCTCAATATAATGTGAGGGGAGGAAATTATGACGAGAATTTAGTTTATGTTAATGATTTTGAAATATATAGACCCCAATTAATTCGAGCGGGACAACAAGAGGGGCTTAGTTTTCCAAATATTGATTTAGTAAGAGATTTATCGTTTTCCTCTGGTGGGTTTGAGGCTCGTTACGGTGACAAACAATCGTCAGTGTTAGATATAAAGTACAAAAGACCGGAAGCGTTCGGTGGCTCTTTTTCAGGTAGTTTTTTGGGGGCGACCGCTCATTTGGAGGGTAGTTTGACCGCGGGTAAAAGTGAATTCAAAAAATGGCGCTATTTAGTTGGAACCAGATACAAAACAAATAAATACTTATTGGGCTCATTGGATGTAAAAGGTGAATACGTTCCAAATTTTACCGATTTGCAGGTATATTTAACTTACGACCTATCCAAGTCTCTCCAGGTAGGCTTTCTTGGTAATTATAATAATTCCAGTTATGAATTCACACCCACTACCCGGAGTACGGCTTTTGGACTTATTAATTATGCATTACAACTATATAGTGTTTTTGAGGGAGAGGAAAAAAATGTTTTCACCACAGGAATGGGTGGAGTTTCTTTGACCTGGTTACCGGAAAACAGGAAAAATCCATTGTTTATGAAATGGTTGTTTTCCGGATTTGGTTCCTATGAAAAGGAAGCTTTTGATATATTGGGCAGCTACAGCTTACGTCAAATTGAATCGGATATAGGTAGTTCCCGTTTTGGCGAGGTTTTAGAAGAGTTAGGTTCCGGAACCCAACATCAAAATGTGCGAAATTTATTACAAACCAGGGTAGCAAATATTGAGTACAAAGGAGGTCTGGAAATACAAATGACAGAAGATGGTTCTACGAATAATTTTTTGCAATGGAGCTTAAAATACCAGTTTGAGTCCATTTACGATAGAATTAACGAATGGGAGAGGATTGATTCAGCGGGCTATTCTCTGCCATATAGTGCCGATGAACTGCAACTTTCACAGGTTTTGAAAACAGAAAATGAATTGAATTCGTCAAGATTAAGTGGTTATTTTCAGGATACTTACACCTACAGAAAAGCAGGGAAAAGAGAATTGAGATTATCCATGGGTCTAAGAGCAAATTATTGGACGATAAATAAAGAGTTTTTGTTTTCTCCCCGTGTTCAGCTACTCTACAAACCTTTAGGTATAAAAAGTGATATTTCCTGGAAACTTGCTTTTGGATATTATATGCAACCCCCTTTTTATAGGGAGTTGAGAAGACCTGACGGTTTAATGAATTTAGATCTTTTAGCTCAAAAATCATTTCATTATCTGGCTGGTTTTTCTTATGATTTTTATTTGGGAAAGGATAATCCTACGAAATTTAAGTTGATTGCGGAAGGCTACTATAAAAATTTATGGGACTTGGTTTCTTATGAAGTCGAAAATGTTCGCATTCGGTATGCTGGTGAAAATAATGCTTCCGGATACGTAACTGGTTTGGATGTCAGGCTAAATGGTGAATTTGTCAATGGAGCGGAATCATGGATTAATCTATCTTTTCTTAGAGCAAGAGAAAGACTTATTGGGGTAGAGCATCTGGAGAGAGAAGTTGGAAAGACCGATGCAACGGTGGTAAAGGACGTTCCCAGACCTTCGGATCAGTTGGTTACTTTAGCATTGTTTTTTCAAGATTACTTGCCTAAAAATGATAATTTTAGGGTTCACCTTAATTTCACCTTAGGTACGGGTTTACCTTATGGTCTTCAGGGTAACAATACCATTTACAGAAATACTTACCGGCTAAATCCATACCATAGAGTAGATATAGGTTTTTCATTTTTACTCTACGACAGAGAAAAAAAGTCACTCATCAAACCTGACCATTGGCTGCGGTTCAGTAAAAAAACCTGGATCAGTTTAGAGGTCTTTAATTTGCTTCAAGTTCAAAATCAAGCGGGTAATACCTGGATTAAAACGGTTTTTCTACAGCAATATGCTATTCCTAACTACTTAACCAGTAGAAGGCTAAATTTAAGATTCCGTTGCGAGTTTTAATGTAGGCTTTTTTTATTTTGTTCAAAATATAGGAAATGCAGCAAAAAAGATTAATTTTGCATTGTTAAAACCTACCCGGTTCCTTAGGGACGTAGGGTTGGCTGGCATTCACCACATAAATTTTGACAAGTGGCCGTAAAAATCAGACTTCAGCGTATGGGGAGAAAAAAATCTCCTTTTTATCACATCGTTATTGCAGATGCTCGTGCTCCCCGTGATGGACGTTTCATCGAAAGAATTGGAAGTTACAATCCAATGACAAAACCTGCAACCATTGACATTGACCGCGATAAAGCCTTCGAATGGCTAAACAATGGTGCACAACCTACTGATACCGTTAACGCCATATTAAGGTTTAAAGGTGTACTTTATAAGAAACACCTGATGAGAGGTGTTAAAAAAGGTGCTCTTACGATAGAGCAGGCTGACGAAAAGCACACTTCCTGGGTTGAACAGAAAGAAGCAAAAATTGCAGAGAGAGTAAATCAGACCAAAAAAGAAATTAGTGACTTTCATGCAATGGTGTCTGGTATTGCCGCACCAAAAATTTCTAAAAAAGTCGTAGTAGAGGAAACTCCTGTGGCAGAAATTAACGAGGAAACTCCTGTGGCAGAAATTAACGAGGAAACTCCTGCAGCTGAATAAAATTCTCCTGGAGGAAATTTAATATCTTTTAACCTGGTAATGCTGAAAAATGCATTATCAGGTTTCCATTTAAAATGATGACCATGTACGAATTAAACGCGGAATACCTTACAAAACTCGAAGAACTCGCCGTGGGAATTCAAGATTCTCCCGCTCTTGCTGCTTATCTTAATTCAGAAGAAGAGGTCGATTATAACGAACTAAAAAATAATTTTGAACCGTCTATTGCTGAAATTTATCAAGACGTTGCTCAAAATTCACCCTTGCAGTTAATTGCCTTAGAGCAAGTTTTGATGGATCCTGTGTTTGAAGGCTTATTCTTACCTAAATTACTTGGGTACGTTGTTTTACGTGGTAATGTTAATATTGATTTTAAATTTATCCGACCTCAAGAACATTTCAAAGATTTAATTTTAGCTATTTCTGGCTCGCCTAATTTTGAGTTATTAAGAAAAAGAATAGGAATGTCAGTCCAGGTAGGATTTGCATTATGCAGTGATATATGGATCACCAATTTGCTTGAATCTATTGAAAATAAGAGAGTAAAGCAGTTTTTTCAAAACCAGAAAAATGAAAAATTTGTTCATTTAGCTGAAAGAAAACTAGCTTATTCAAGGTTTTTAAAGCAATTTCAAAACGATGTTTTCCTTTCTGCTGAATTTCCTTCTACCATAGGGGAATTAGCTTTGTTTTTCCCCCAACTGAAAAGATTCTTGTTGTCCAGGTTTGATAAGCCTTTACCTAACGAAAGTTTGATTACTCCACTTTTTGAGTTTGTAAAAAACGAAGATTTTTGGGGAGCAGCGGAACATCAGGAAATCATGTTAATTTTTGGTCTGTTTTTTGACTTACCGGAAATAGATAGAATTAATCTGTATAAAACCATCAATAAAATTAGAACAAATAACACGGAGGTTTTCTCTCAGCGTTCTTTCGCCGTGTTGCTGGATTTGCAACAGGACGGACAAGGTATCCTAAGTCCGGAAGCTGACTTAAGACTATCGGCTTTCATCGATAAAACAATGAAGGATGAACTTGCAGCTTATTATACAGTTGTGGATAAAGTTCATAAAACTGGTTATACCAACGAATCAGTTCAAGAAGAAATACGACAATTTCACTCAAAGTATGACGGCTTATCTGAGATTAATGAGTGTCTAAGGTTGACAGTTTCTCAATATTTTTTAAAATTAATTAAGAATTTAGAGGAGCAAGATTACATGGAGTTTTTCGGTATTTTTGCCCAATTATTTCCAACTTATCAGCAGATATTTAACAATCAGCATTTTAATATGAGAATAAGGGAAGCTGCCCTGGCTTATGTTGATCGTTTACAAGATACCTTTCTCGATAAAAGAGGAAGAGATTATCAAGAAGTTAAGAGGTTTGTTGGACGTACCTTCGTTGAGTTGGAGTTTGTAACTGAAAAGGAGTTTGTTGAGCGATTCAAAACAGTTAGGAAGCCTAAGGAGGTTTAAGTAGATCGGTTAAAAGTGAATTATGACCAGGCTGGTAATCGTTTCCAATCGTTTGCCCGTAACCATTCAAAAACAGGGCGACGTATACCTAAGTTCAGCCAGTTCAGGCGGCTTGGCCACGGGTTTAAGCGCACTTCCCGATTCGATTCAAAAAATATGGGTGGGATGGCCGGGTTCTCACTTCACTGAAGCTGAAGAACCATCGGTTTCAGATCTTCTCGAACAGCAAGGTCTTATTCCCGTATTTTTGTCTGAAAATGACATTGATACTTATTATTCAGGCTTTTGCAATCGTACTATTTGGCCGCATTTTCATTATTTTACTCAATATACTTCTTACAAAGAGGAGTATTGGAATGCTTATGTAAAAATAAATAATAGGTTCGCGCAGATTTTATCGAACTGCATAAAACCTGAAGATACCATATGGATTCACGACTACCAGTTGATGTTGTTACCTGCAATTCTCAGGAATAACTTTCCAGATTTATCTATTGGTTTTTTTCTCCATATTCCCTTTCCCTCTTATGAAATTTTCAGAACCCTTCCCTGGCGTTCCGATTTACTTTTAGGTATTCTTGGGGCTGACCAGGTTGGTTTTCATACCTACGGCTATATGCGACATTTCTTGAGCGCAGCCTATAGAATTTGCGGTTTTGAACATCATATAGGTAAGATAACCACTACAAATAGGGTGGTGAATGTTGATGTTTTTCCAATGGGTATAGATTATAATAAATTTGCAGCCCTTCCATCCGTATCTGAATTGGCCGACGAAACAATGAATATTGGTAATCTAGGTAATGGAAAAAAAATAATTATTTCATTAGATCGCTTAGATTACACAAAAGGTATTCCCCAAAGAATTCAGGCATTTGCCCGTTTTTTAGATCTTCATCCGGAATATATAGGACTCGTTACACTGGTTTTAATCGTTATTCCCTCTCGTTCTCAAGTTACTCAATATAGAGATTTAAAGAAGACGCTTAACACTTTGGTGAGCGAAGTAAATAGTACTTATGGTAGTTTTGGCTGGATACCCATCCATTACTTATATAGAAATTTGTTACATACAGAACTTTTAGCTCTTTATCAAGTGGCTGATATAGCGTTAATTACACCACTGCGAGATGGAATGAATCTGGTAGCAAAAGAATATATAGCGAGTAAAAATGGATTAGGTAAAGGCGTACTTATTCTCAGTGAAATGACAGGCGCTGCGACCGAACTTTCAGAAGCCATTTTAGTAAATCCACATGACACCTATGACATTGTAAATGCTATAAAGTCTGCATTAATCATGCCAGAACAAGAACAGGCATTCAGACTAAAAAATATGCAGGCAAGGTTAAAAAAGTACGCAGTAGATTATTGGGCAGCCAATTTTTTGAAGGAACTAGATAGACATCTCCATAATAGACGACAGTTTCATATCAATAAATTGGAGGATACAATCAAAAAGGTAATCTTTGACTCGTATCAGAGAAGTAAAAAGAGATTAATTATCCTTGATTATGACGGTACGCTGATGCCCTTTCATGTTGACCCCTTAGCTGTTTTTCCTGATAATGATCTTATAGATTTATTATCAAGGCTCGTTGTAAATCAAAATAATAAAATGGTTATAAATAGTGGGAGAGACAAACAAACTTTAGATGATTGGTTGGGGCATTTGGGTATTGATCTTGCGGCGGAACATGGGGTTTGGCTAAAAGATGCCACGGAGTGGCGTAGAACTCCAGGTTTGTCAAGCGATTGGAAAAAGGATGTTAGAGCAGCCCTCGAAAATATTGTCGAGCGGACTCCTGGTTCATTTATAGAAGAAAAGGAGTTTTCAGTAGCGTGGCATTACAGACAGATAGACAAAGATTTAGGGGAGAAACGGGTAAGAGAATTTAGAGATGTACTCTTATATCTTACTGCAAATACAGAATTACACGTACTTGAAGGTAATAAAGTGGTGGAAGTGAAACATGCCGGGGTAACTAAGGGTAAAGCGACCTTAAATTGGTTGCAAATGGATGACTGGGACTTTATTTTAGCTATCGGAGATGATAAAACAGATGAAGATATGTTTAGGGTATTACCGCCTGAAGCCTTTTCAGTAAAAATAGGTATGGAAAATTCAGAGGCTAAATATCATTTGGTCAATACCCTGGAAGTGCGTGGATTTCTTACTCAACTATCTCATTTGTAGGACTTGAAGGGTAGCTGAATTTATAACCAATACCTCGTATGGCGTGGAAATGGATAGGTTCTCTGGTGTCTAATTCAAAATTCCGACGAAATTTTAAAATGAAATTATCTATGGTTCGGGTACTGGGGTAAACATCGTAACCCCATACTGATTGTAAAATTTGTTGTCGGGAAACTACCTGGTTTTTTCTGTCTATAAGTAATTTTAAAAGCATAGCTTCTTTCTTTGTTAGAATAAATTTTCCTTCATTTCCAACCGCTTCGAAGGTGATGAAATTTATCTGATTATGTCCAAAGGAAAAAACCGTTGCCGTATTTTCTGGTGTCCGCGCGCTTCTTTTTAGTAAATTATTAATTCTAAGGAGTAACTCTTCAAAAACGAAGGGCTTTGCTATATAATCATCCGCTCCATATTTCAGACCTTGAATTCTATCATTTGAACCATCTTTCGCCGTTAAAAAAATAATTGGAGTTTGGAGGTCACTTAATCTGATTTGTTCACATACCTGAAAGCCATCCATTTCGGGCAACATTACGTCTAAGAGAATGATATCGAAATGTTGACCAACAGATAACCTTAGCGCATCACGACCATTTCCGGTGGCAATCACCTCAAAATTTTCGAGCTCAAGGTTCAACTTAACCAGGTCTCTTATATTTTCCTCGTCTTCTACCAGAAGAATGCGCATTTTGAACAGGGTTTTATTAATTAAAGGGTAAGAAAACATTGAAAATAGTTCCCTTTGGTTGATTTGAAGCTACTGTTATGGTCCCGTTATGGGCCCTTACTATTTGATCCACAATATATAAACCCAATCCAGTTCCTTTTGTTTTTCTTTGATCCTCATTCCCAACCCGATAAAATTTTTCAAATATCTTCTTTCTTTCGCTTTGGTCTATCCCGATGCCTACATCTGAAATCTCTATATTACATCTTTCATTGGTTGACGAAAGCCCAATACTTATTTCGGGTTTACTGTCACTATATTTTATGGCATTTTCAAGTAAATTGATTATCACAGATCGAATAGCTGAATAATCAGCGAGAATTTCAGGCATTTCTTGTAATAAACTTACCTTAATGGTAGCGGAGGGGAATTTTTGTTTTAAGAGTTGAACGCATTCTTCAATTAAAATTTCTAGGGAAAACAATTCTGTATTAAGCTGATAAGTCGATTCTAGTCTGGCCGAAAGTAGAAGATCAGAAACCAGATTATTTAATCTGTCTGTGTCATTTATTCCATTTTTAAGCAAAACAAGAGCTTGTTCCTCCGATAATTTCTTTCGTTGCAATGTTTCAAATCCTAATCTTATGGAAGCTATGGGAGATTTCAACTCATGGGTAATGGATAATAAGAAATTACTACTTTGTTTTGCAGCGAAAATCTCTTTATGGTACCCTCTATTTATAAAAATAATGCCAATCAGTAGGCTTAGAACAAAAACAGATGCTTCGCCAAGAATCATCCATTCTTGTCGTTTATAAGCATCTCTGAGATCAATATGAAAGGTATTTTTAAGGAAGTCTTCCTCATTTCGTATTTCATTCTTTGCAATTAAACTTAGTTTTAATAGTTCATTTTTCGCTAAAAATGCGTCTCTATTTTTAGTATGCAGAAGTACTGTCCACCAGCTAAAAGCCAATAGCATATAAAAAATAACCAAATAAGAAATAATACGCAATTGATTATTTAACATACAATAAGTTAAAGATCACTAAATACGCTATCCATGGCCCAATTTATTATCTCCGCTGCCTCATTTAATACTTCTATGGTATGTGCAGCGCTGACAAAGCCTACTTCATACCCGGAAGGACCCATATAGACTCCTTTTTCAAGGAGGGCGGCATGTAACAGTTTAAAGAATTTCATGGAAGCGGGATCAATTTGATCAGCCCTTTTTATGGTCTCTGTACTAAAAGCTATCCAAAAAATAGAACCTACTTTGGGGAAGGTAACACTGTATTTGTTTTCTGTGGCGTGGTCAGTCAGGTTTTTTATAAAATGGTTGGTTTTATGATCCAGATCACAATAAAAATTGGGGGATAATAATTGATGGCAAGCGGCAAGTCCGGCGGCCATAGCGACAGGATTTCCCGAAAGGGTTCCCGCTTGATATACTGGTCCGTCAGGTGAAATAAAGGCCATGAGTTCATTGCTTCCGCCATACGCACCGACAGGCATACCACCACCAATAATTTTTCCGTAGGTAACTAAATCAGGTTTAATGTCGTAATAACCTGCAGCACCAGCGAAATGTACCCTGAATCCGGAAATTACTTCATCAAAAAGAAGAAGTACCTTATGTTCTGTTGCTTTTTGTCTAAGATATTTCAGGAAAGAATAATCTTGTAGTAAAAGTCCATTATTGGCGGGAATAGGTTCTATAATTATACAGGCAATGTCATGGCCATATTTTTCCAGAGCTTCATCCAGTGCAGCTCGGTCATCTAAAGGAATAACCAATGTTTCAGCGGCGAAAGACGGTGGAATACCAGCAGAGGTTGATTCCCCAAAGGTAACCAGACCAGAACCAGCTTTCACCAAAAGAGAGTCCAGGTGTCCATGATAGCAACCTTCAAATTTTAAAATTTTTGATCTTCCTGTAAACCCCCGGGCCAATCTGATGGCAGACATAACGGCTTCCGTACCAGAACTTACAAATCTTACTTTTTCTAAATAAGGATTGTTTTTAACGAGCAATTCACCAAGTTCCAGTTCATTAAGGGTAGGTGTACCAAAAGAAGTTCCCGAAGCAACGGCTTTAAAAATTCTTTCCCTTATTTGTTCGTTATTGTGTCCCAGAATTAACGGTCCCCACGAGGCGCAAAAATCTATATATCGGTTGTTATCTGCGTCCCAAACATAGCATCCATCTCCCCGTTTAATGAAAAGGGGAGGGCCACTTACCGATTTAAAAGCCCTGACAGGGGAACTCACGCCGCCTGGAAAAACGGCTTTCGCTCTGGCAAATAATTCAGCTGATTTTTCACGTCGTGGAAAAGAGGTTGCTTCCTTCATAATATTTATTCGATGAAAAAGGTTATTATAAAACAAATTTACGAAACGAATTACCGTAATTCCACTATATTTGTAAACATGACAAAATAATTACCATTTATGATAATAAATCTTTATCCAATCATCCAACCTTTAATATCCAGCTATCATCAATTATACCTTTCTGGTTTAGGTACTTTTTCTGAAAAATACATTCCCGCTAAAGAAGATTCTATCAATGGAAAATATTTACCTCCAGACACAATTATTGTATTCGAGCCAGGGGGTAACGGAGATAGTACGCTTTTTCATGATGAGGTAAAAAGAAGATTTTCAGTGAATGACGCCATGGCTTCAGAGGCTATCAGGCTTTTTTCTAAAAATATTCACGACGCTTTAGATTTACATAATAGCGTCGAATTGCCAAACCTGGGTAGATTGTTCTATAATGTGGAACATAAAATAGCTTTTGTACCCAGATTAAAGGTTTTTGATAATGATTCCTTCGGTTTACCCGAAGTGCCTTTTGTAAAAGTGTCGCCGCCAGATACTCAGTTACCTGCAAATTCAGACGCTGTGATGATGCCTCCTGTGCCACCGTCCAAACCTCCTATGTTGAAATTTATTCTATTAAGTATCCTTTTTGTTTCTCTGGCCGCCGGCATTTATTTTATGGTTACATCGCCTTATATAGAAAATAAGTTGGTCAAAGTTAAAGAAATGTTCGAGGCTTGGAATGACAATGCAAATGAGGAGAAAAAAAATATTGATCCTGTAATAGATATAGTGGATACAAGTGCGCAAGGTATAGATTTTCCCGAAAAGGAAGAAGGGGTTGATCCGGTCATTAAGTCTGAACCAGTGAAAACGGAATCTGCTGAAAAAACGTCTTATGTTAAAATAGCGGTTGGCGTTTTCGGTAATCCTGATAACGCTGCCAGGGTAGTAGCCAAAATTGAAAAAGCAGGATTTATCGCTTTTTCTGAAAAGGTTGGATCACTCACGAAAGTCGGAGTAAAACAGGAGTATAAGTCCGTCGCGGAAAAATTAGAAATTTTAGATAAAGTTAGATCCGAAATTGAAAAAACAGCCGTAATAATAAATTGATTTATCTGGTTATTTTTTTTTGGTATTTATCCTAGGAATCTATTTTTTACCTATATTTGCGCACGTTTAAAAAAAGTTCTTTTGACATGAAGGATTTAGTTCCCTATGATATTCGCCTGAAAGGCCTGAAAGATGGGGTTCACACATTTGATTTTACTTTCGACAGTGATTTTCTTCCTTTTTTTGAAAATGCACCCAACGATATAGTAACTGGTAGTGTAAAGTTATTGTTAGAAAAAAGGGTTGGCTTGATTATCATGCAGTTTGACCTTAATGCTGAGTTGCACGCTCCCTGCGATCGCTGTTTAGCAAATATTAAAATACCTTTACAAAGCGACTACAAGCTATTGGTAAAGTCGATGGAACATCCAGAGGAAATAGAAAATGAAGATGTAATCGTTCTTCATCCCGAAACCCCTGTTTGGAATGCAGCTCCAGTTATATATGAAAATATTTTACTGGCCATACCAGTAATAAAAAGATATGACTGTGAAAGTGATTTAAATCCACCTTGTGATATGGAAATGGTTCAAATCCTTTCTCAGGGAATAGTTGACGAAACGCCTGAAGATGAAAATTTTTCCCCGTGGAAAATACTTCAAAATTGGGATAATAAAAAAAATTCTTAATTCCTGTTGTTTTTAAAATAACAGATAAACGTTGAAAAATGGCACATCCAAAGAGTAGAATTTCAAAGCAACGTAAACACAAGCGTCGTACGCACTACAAAGCAGAAATTCCAACCCTTTCTACCTGTTCAGTAACAGGAGAAACCCATCTACGTCACCGCGCTTACACTGATGTAACTGGTAATCTTTATTATAGAGGTCGTTTATTTAGTGCTTCTGCGACAGAAGAATAAATACTATCGTCTTCCTATTGAAAATCTGTTTCTATGAGTAAATCTATAGTAACAAGTAAAAATGCCCCCGCACCTATCGGTCCTTATAACCAGGCTATTTGGTACGGGGATATTTTATTTGTGTCAGGGCAAATTGCCTTAGATCCGGTAACGGGTGAATTAGTACTTGATTCTATTGAAATTGAAACAGACAGGGTGTTAAAGAATCTTGAGGGTATCCTGCATACGGCAGGATTAACCTTTGAAAATGTACTTAAATGTTCTGTTTTTGTTACCGATATGAACGATTTTTCAAAAATAAATACCGTTTACGGTAATTATTTTAAGGAAGAAACGGCACCCGCCAGAGAATTGGTGCAGGTTGCCGCACTACCACGTTTCGTTCATGTGGAGATCTCACTCATTGCGTGTAGATAGTAATTATCTGTTCGTTTCTTTTTTATTGTCTTAATTCTAATTGTGGCTACAAAAACAGTCCTTTCTTGTATCCAGCCTACGGGTGATATGCACTTCGGAAATTACTTCGGAGCCGTAAAAAATTGGGTAGATATTCAACAAAAATATGATTGTTTCTATGGCGTTGTAGATTATCATGCTATGACCATGCCCTACAATCCAAAACAGCTTCAGGAAAATACTTGGGAGCTTATATTTAATCTAATAGCTGCAGGAGTCAAAACAGAGAATCTTTTCGTACAATCTCTCGTCCCTGAACATGCGGAATTATCCTGGATTTTAAACTGTTTTGCTTCTTACGGACAGCTTACCCGCATGACGCAGTTCAAAGATAAAACCCAGCAAGTAGAGGAGGGAAATGCCGACGGTTTTATTTCAGCGGGTTTATTAGATTATCCTGTTTTGCAGGCTGCTGACATTCTCATTTATAAAGCTGATTTCGTCCCTGTTGGAAAAGATCAGGAACAACATTTGGAACTTACCAGAAATATAGCCCAGCGTTTTAATAATCAAGTCGGTGAAGAATTCTTTGTATTACCCGAGCCTTTGTTTACCGAAACGCCCAAGGTGATGTCTCCTGCAGACCCTATGAAAAAGATGAGTAAGAGTGCAGGGGAAAAGCACTATATTCCTGTTTTTAGTACGCCGGAGAAAATTAAAAAACAGATTCGATCTGCTGTTACCGATACGGGTGATACGCCATCCGGTGAAATGTCCCAAGGTTTGATTAACTTATTTGAACTGTTAAAAGCAGCAAATAAAATGGATCAGCATCATTCCTTAATGTCTGATTATCAATCAGGTGTTCTAAAATATGTCCATCTCAAGGACACGGTTGCAGAGGCCTTAACGGAAATAAGTGTGGCAATGGTTGATCGTCGACAACAACTGGATGAAAATAAAGAGGAGGTAAAGGAAATGATTAGAAATTCCTCCGCTGACATTAGAAAAGTGGCTCAAAAGACAATGAACGAAGTCAAATACTTAGCGGGACTTATGAACGTTAAAATATAACGCTGAAACCATGAAAATAATTTGTATCGGACGTAATTATGGTGCTCATGCTAAGGAACTTCAAAATGCTGTTCCCGATGAGCCTATCGTTTTTATGAAGCCACCAACGGCTTTATTAATAAACAATAAGCCTCTTTATTATCCTTCTTTTACAGATGATTTGCATTATGAGGTAGAGGTGATTATTAAAATCGGTAAAAATGGAAGGCACATTGAACCTCAATTCGCTGCTGATTATATTGAAGAAATTGGGTTAGGTATCGATTTTACAGCCCGTGATATCCAGGTTAAACAAAAAGCGAAAGGATTGCCCTGGGAAATTGCTAAAGCGTTTGACCATTCGGCAGTTCTTGGTAATTTCAAACCACTTTCTGCCTTTCCAAATTCCTCTGCTTTTGAATTCCAGTTGCTGAAAAATGACGAATTAGTACAACAAGGTAATACTGAGGATTGTATTTTTTCTTTCGAGACCTTAATTGTTTACGTGTCAAAATATTTTAAGCTCCAAATGGGAGATTTAATTTATACAGGTACCCCAGCAGGGGTTGGACCTGTGGTCATTGGTGATAAATTAGAAGGGAAAATGCTGACAAACGAAGGATGGGAATCTTTCTTTACTTGTAACATTAAATAATTTAATTCCTATCTTTGGTTATATTTTACATCCATTATATAATTTATACAAACCAGTAATATGGCTTATCTTTTCACTTCAGAATCAGTATCGGAAGGTCATCCGGATAAAGTGGCCGACCAAATATCTGATGCATTGGTTGATCATTTTCTTGCTTTTGACCCTCAATCGAAAGTTGCTTGTGAAACCTTAGTTACTACCGGTCAGGTTATTCTTGCCGGTGAGGTTAAATCAAAAGCATATCTTGATGTTCAACAAATTGCTCGCGATGTTATCAAACGTATTGGTTATACCAAGTCAGAATATATGTTTGAATCTAATTCTTGTGGTGTTCTTTCTGCTATTCACGAGCAATCGCCGGATATAAATCAGGGCGTCGAAAGAGCAAAAGATGAAGATCAGGGTGCAGGTGACCAAGGTATGATGTTTGGATATGCTACCGAAGAAACGGAGCATTATATGCCTTTAGCGTTAGATCTGGCCCATAGAATTTTATTGGAACTGGCGGAAATTCGCAAATCTGCGAAGGTATCTGATCCCATGAATTATCTCAGACCTGACGCAAAATCTCAGGTTACCATTGAGTACGATGATAATCACAAACCTATCCGCATTGATAGTATTGTTGTCTCTACCCAACATGATGATTTTAATGAGAATGAACAGGTAATGTTAGAGAAAATTAAATCTGATGTTATCCAGTTACTCATTCCAAGAGTTAAAGCAAAATTAAAACCTGAATTACAGGCTTTATTTACTGATACCATTACCTATCACGTCAATCCTACAGGTAAATTCGTTATTGGTGGACCTCATGGAGACACAGGTTTAACGGGAAGAAAGATTATAGTTGATACCTACGGGGGCAAAGGTGCTCACGGCGGAGGTGCATTTAGTGGTAAAGATCCTTCAAAAGTGGACCGTTCTGCTGCTTATGCTACCAGGCATATTGCAAAAAATCTGGTGGCTGCAGGTGTATGTAAAGAAGTTTTAGTGCAGGTTTCTTATGCGATAGGGGTAGCGAAGCCTACCAATATTTATATTAATACTTATGGAACGGCCAAAGTAGCAAAAACAGATGCTCAGATTGCAGAGATAGTTTATGGCATTTTCGATATGCGTCCTTATGCTATTGAGCAACGATTGAAATTAAGAAACCCTATTTATAGTGACTCAGCAGCGTATGGTCACATGGGAAGAATTCCCGAGATTAAAACATTGACCTTCAAGGATGGCTCCGGTCAGCAAATTACCAAAGAGGTGGAACTTTTCACCTGGGAGAAACTAGATTATAAAGATCAGGTTAAAAAAGCTTTTTCCATATAATATTCACTTACCCGTACCCTGAACCAGTACTACCAAAGTGTAAAATATAATTTTAAAATCCAGCGCAATAGATCTGTTTTCCAAATAAAGGATATCATATTTAAGGCGCTGGATCATTTGATCCACATTAGAAGCGTATCCGTATTTAACTTGACCCCAGGAAGTTATGCCTGGTCTGACTTTTAACAGATGACGGTAATGTGGTGCCTGCTCCATAATTTTATCTATATAAAATTTCCGCTCAGGGCGTGGACCCACTAAACTCATTTCTCCAATAAGTACATTCCAAAATTGAGGTAATTCATCGAGCCTCCATTTTCTCATGATAGCGCCAAAGGGGGTGCAACGGCTATCTTCATCTTTAGAAAGTTGGGGACCAGCATATTCGGCATTTTCGTACATGGATCTGAATTTCAAAATCGTAAAGGGTACACCTCGGAAGCCAATTCTTTCTTGCCTGTAAAATACCGGCCCAACAGATGATTGCTTCACTTTTAGCGACAGATAGGCGAAGAGCGGAGATAAAAAAAATAAAGATACAATGGAAATAAAAATATCCAGGACCCGCTTGAAGGCTATTTGCCAGGGAGGCATTATTTCCTGATTTATTTCAATGAGGGCCGTGCCGAATACCTGATTCATTTTTACACTTCCCAGCATGATATCATACATATCAGGAATAATTTTAACATGTAAAATGGGTCTAAAATCAAATAAGGCAGTAATAAGCTGTTTTAGTAGATTGTGTTCCTGCGTTTGTATGGCAATAATGACTTCCTCAATTTGATATTCCTTAATAATACAGTCTAAGTCTTTTATATTTCCGAGGTATTTTAATTTGGTCTCCAAAGGAGATACTTTTTCTTTGTTACTTCTTAAAAATCCAATAAAATGATAACCGTAGGAACGCTTTTGTGAAATTATTTCTTCATATAAAGCCAGCGCTTCTGTATTACCTCCAATGATGATGGTATTAAATTTTACCATTCCCTGACGGATCCGTCTAGATGCTGAGGTTAATAAAACCATTCTCGTAACCACGGTAAGTATGAAGTGAAAGCTGAAAAGGGCTAGAAATGATTGATAGTAAGTGGTATAATTAGAAACAAAATCATCAAGTATCAGCGTAAAAAACAGGATTAAAACGCCAAAAAAGGAGAGAAAAAAGGTTCTTGACAGGGTTTTTAACCTCGAATGTCTGTGTATATCGCCATATTGATCAAACAATGAATACACCAGAAACCAGCCAATGGGTATAATAATCAGTCCGTACCAGAAATTAATATCTTGAAAAATGACCGAAACGTTCTCTTCCTTTTCAATCATCATTTTTCTATAAGCAAAAAAAGAGCCCCAGGCAATCATGGCACAAAAATAATCAGCCCATTTATAAAAGAGGGTATGATTATTCAGGTTCCTTTGTTTTGTATTGCTCATTAAAAAGAAATTAGTTTGATATTGTCAAAATGAACATTGGCATTTTCCTTTCCCTCTGGTAACGAGGTATTAAAAATAACTCTGTAATAAAGCGATTTTCTTAAGGCAAGGGTGCTTCCTAAGTTAAAATATATCTTTTTCCAATCTGCTGATTCTTTAAATCCTGCAATAGGCACAATTATACCTGCTTCCTCGATATTTTCAGTATCATAAAATTGAACGCCAATAACGCAAGGTGCCTCCCCTTTATAATCCATCTCAAGATAAACCGGTTGACCTGGATTAAAGGTGTTTTTATATTTTGCGTTTGACCCCACGGTTACTATTGGTGCAGATTTGGTTACCTGAATTTTCCCCGAAAATTTACCTTCAAAGACATTGTTAGCACTGTAAGGTAAGACCCTGTTTTCGGGTAATCCGCTGACTAGAAAAGAAAAAAAAGAGGTGTTATTTTCAAAATTTTCAATAAAATGGAATTTCGACGTCGATAAATAGCTGGTTTCCAGTTTTAAAGTATCTGTTTTTAAAGCTTTTAAATTAACTTTTACTTTAATTGGGTTGAAAAATGGATAATTCTCAGGCGTTGCACCTATGCCATTTTCTTTTATGCCCGCTTGAATGGTTAAATTTTGTTCCCCAAATAATAACAGTGGAATTTTTGCCGGTAAGGGAAACATACCTAAAAATTCAGTATCATTAAATAACCAGATATCAGTTATCCTTTCTGAAGAACTTCCCTGATTCACCAGGGTTTTTAAACGAAATTCGTTTAGGTAAAGATAACTGGGGGTAGGTTCGTCTTGGTTTAATAAAGAACACGACGAAAATGTCAGCAACAATAAAAAACAAAAGAGGATAAAATAGTGTTTTGGTGAGATCATTTCGTAAAATATTTTGCAAAAATAACATGTATTGGCGTACTTTTACATAAATAAAAACGACAACAAGATGAAAAAAATATTTTTAGTTGCTTACCTTTTTGTTCAAACCAGTGTCTTTTCTTTTTCCCTGGATCTGGAACTCAATCAGTGGTATGATTTTACTGGCAAATTAGGTGACAAAAGTATTCAACTTTCTTTCTATACCCTAAAAGCTGGAAAACTTATTGGTAGTTATTGTTCTACAGCCAATGAACCCAAAGTACTTTTATCTGGCAATGTAAAAGGAAATGAAATTTATTTGACCGCCTCTTTGAATGGAAAAATCATAGATGAATTAACAGGTAAAATATTCACTGATGACCAGGACAGATTTGAGGTAAGCTGGCGAAAAATCCCCAGTGGTGAAAAAAGTATTTTTAAAGCCGTTTTGTCATCTGTTACCACTGGAACAGAGGTTAAAAGATATGCGCATGTTTTAGGATCAGATGCAGCGGTGGAACAATTTGTGGCCAATGTAAAAAAAGCTATATCAAAGGGCGATAAAATATGGTTGGCTGATAACCTCTTCTATCCATCAAAGGTCAGAATTTCTGAAAAATTGGTTCTGAACTTGAAGAATAAAAATCAGTTTTTATCGCATTACGATAAAATTTTCACGGTTGATTTTAAATCTGCACTAAGTAAAACGTTCTCTCATAACCATTTCAATAATTATCAAGGTGTTATGATTGGGGATGGGGAAATATGGATAAATAATGCATTAAATGCCACTGAAGCAAAACCTATGTTTCAGATTATTACTTTAAACCCCTAAATACAAAGGGTTGATTTTTCCATAGCGGCATTTTTTTCATTCCTTTGTTCCATGAAAAGAGTAAAATATTTAATTGTTGGTCAAGGGATAGCTGGCACTGTGTTGGGGCACACTTTGGAAGATGAACACCTTGATTTCCATATTATTCATCATCGTCAATCGGGTGAATCCTCTTCCGTTGCAGCGGGTATTATCAATCCCATCACCGGAAAGTATTTTATAAAATCATGGCAGGTAGATACCTTAATACCCTACGCTGAAAAGAAATATTTTCAATGGGAAAAGAAGCTGAAAAGCAAATTTTATTTCCCCCGAATTATTCTTAGGTCGCTTCACGGGGTTTCAGAGCAAAATGATTGGCTTGCAAAAACAGCAGATCCTTCTGTGAAACATTATATTTCTGATTTTGTGAATGTTACCCCTTTTGACTGGATAAATAATGCGTTGCTCGGTTATGGTCAAACCATTGGTGGCGGTCAGGTTAAATGGCATGATTTTCTGACGCAATCGGAGGATTATTGGTTAAAAAAAGGGGTGTACTCCAAAGCATTATTCGATTACCAGGCCTTGGTAATTTCAGAAAATGGCGTTCAATACGGAGATATTTTTGCTGAACAAATTATTTTTTGTGAAGGGCATTTCATGTTACAAAATCCATGGTTTAAATTTTTACCCCTGGACGGAGCAAAAGGCGAGGCGCTTTTAGTGCAAATAGATAAGGTTCATCTCGATATTATTATAAAGCATAAATTTTTTCTTTCTCCTTTTTCTGAAAATGTACTTTGGGCAGGAGCCACTAATAAATGGGAATTTTCTCATTTCCTGCCCGATGAAGATTCGGAAATCTTGCTCCACAGTGAGGTGGCTAAAATGATTCATCAAGAGTACGCTATATTAAAACATTTGGTGGGTATTCGGCCTACGGTTAAAGATAGAAGGCCTCTCATTGGTCGTCATCCCGTCCATTCCAGATTATTCATTTTTAATGGATTAGGAACCAAAGGAACCTCTCTCGCACCGTATTGGGCAAATCATTTTGTTGAATTTTTATATAAAAATATGGATTTAAGCAAAGAAGTTAGCATCAACAGGTTTAAAAATAAATAATCTAAACCTTTTCGTCGTTATTCATTTAATTCAAGAAATAAAAAATTTATCATGAAATGTATTGTTCTCAAAGCATTTTTATTTATACTTCCAATGGTCGGATTGGCTACACCTTCCAATTATGACAGCCCTATTCATGAATTTGAAAAAACACCTTCAATGAATTATAGTGAACTATGGAAAACAGTAGATTCTCTTCATCAAAATGGATTGTACAGGGAAGCATCGGCTAAGGTGGACCTCATTTATATGCTGGCAAAGGAAAACAAAGAAACGGAGCAATTTATTAAGTCTTTACTATATACGGTAAATTATTTAAATGAGTTGGACGAGAATGGAAACATCCTCGGAATTAAAAGGTTAGAAAATGAACTCCTTACCATTGGGTTTCCGGAAAATGCTATCATTCACAGTATTTTAGCAGAACTTTACACAAATTATTTACAAAGGGAATCCTGGTCTTTGATGGATCGAAAGGAGGTAGAAGGCGAAAGACCCGGTGACCTGAATTTATGGTCTATCAGACATTTTGAGGATATTATTTCTGAACATTATTTTAAAAGTGTTTCATTTTCAGGGGTTAAGAATTTTGAACTAAAAAAAATAGACGGACTTTTTTTGAATCCGGCAAAATTGACTTATTTTTTAAAAACGCTTTATGACTTTTTGGTCTTTCGTGCTACGCAGTATTTTACTACGCAGGAGAGTAGATTAATAAAGCCAGATGATGTTTTCTATTTGCAAAATGCTGCCTCCTTATCATCTTTAGAAACTTTTATTATTATAAATTTTTCAAGGGCAGATGCTACCTCTTTTGTCAGAAAAGCTCTTTTATTATTTCAGGAAGTTTTAACCTTTCATCGTTTAGATAAAGATCCATCTATTTTAATTGATTTTGATCGGCAACGTTTATTGTTTGTCCATCGAAATTTGATTTATGCTGAGAAAGACGTTTTATTACAAAACGAATTAGAAAATTTAATAAAAAAGTTCCCTGCCCAGGCAATCACTGCTGAAACATATTATTTGTTAGCCAATGAAAAGTACAAACAAAAATTATTAAACGAATCGGTGGCTTTATGCGAACAAGCTATTAAAAAATTTCCCAAAACCTTCGGGGCGTTTAAATGTAACGAATTATTGCAAAGTATCAGGGTAAAAAATTTATCATTAACCCTAGAAGACAATGGGTTACCCAACCAGCCCATTTTATTAAAAGTTACTTTTCAAAATATCCAGTCATTTAAAGGAGGGGTCGTTCCTATTTCTTTTTCAAGCTTCCAGCAAAGTAAATTATTGTATAAAGAGGAGGACATTCAATTGTTTTTAAAGGATAAAAGGCCTGAAAAGGAGGCTGAAATAGTTCTGCCTACCTCTACTGATTATCAGCAACATGTGACTGAAATTCCTTTAGTGGGACTTCCTGTGGGTCATTATTTGTATGTATTTAAAAGCGATGAAACAAAGTATTCCTTTCTATCTTTTCAAATATCGAACATCGGCTATTTTGTTAATAATGAGGGGTTTGAAAAGGTAGCATTTCAATTTTTCGATAAAAAATCTACGGAACCTAAAGGAGGTACCAGTGTTTTGGCTATTCCCGTGAGGACAGGTTATTTTTCGCCCAATGCGCCTGTCATTACCTTTAAAGAAACATGGAAAGAGAGTGATGACCAAGGTTTTCTTTCGTATTCTTTACCCCAGGGTGCTTTTAATTTCAAAATAGCGAATGGGGAAGATACCTTACTGACAGATGAGAATTTTTATATTGGTGAAAGGTACAGGGAAGAATTATCATTGGTTTTAAAATCAAATATTTTTTCTGACAGAAAGATTTACAGACCGGGACAAACCATTTTTTGGAAGGCCATTTTAATGGAACGCAATGGCATTGAAAAACCTAAAATTTCTGCAAATAAAGAGGTGACCATTTCTTTCTTTGATCCTAATGGTAGTTTGTTAGTCCAAAATACCCTGTTGTCTAATGACATGGGTTCAATCAACGGCCGTTTTGACATTCCATTGAACCTGGTAAAGGGAAATTATACGCTGGTTAGTTCCCATGGAGGTAATAGGGAAAGCATTCAGGTAGAAGAATATAAGCGTCCGCAGTTTGAAATAAATTTTGAAAAAGCTCCCGTTGGAATACTCGGCGATTCTTTAGAAGTTAAAGGAAATGCTGCCTTTTTTAATGGTATATTGATTGAAAATGCCATAGTAAAATGGGAAATTTATAGGAAATCGTTTCCCGATAACTGGCGTTCAATGCGTCGGTTCTACACGCGCGATCCTGGTAGTTTTTTATCGTCAGGTGAAGGTATAACCAACGAAAACGGAGCGTTTATTATTCCTTTTTTTGCTCAGGCAGATATTTCTATCGGGCAAGATAAACGCCCTGCTTTTCAGTTTGAAGTAAAGGTTACGGTAACTTCTCCGTCAGGTGAAATACAACAAAAGACTCTTGCTTTTAATATTGGTTACTCGAGGGTTAAGCTGGATGTTCAGATACCCGAAAATTGGGATAAACAAAAAGGCACACTAGATTGGTCTCTTTTTTTAACCGATTGGAATGGGGACAAGTTATCAGATAATGTGCAAATTTCTTTGATCAAATTAAAAGCACCCAGGCAACATTTTGTACAAAGAAAATGGCCTTTTCCGGATTTACCTTCAATGAAAAGGGAGGATTACATTCGCTTGTTTCCTTACACCCCTGGTTTTAACGAAGATAATTTGGATTCTCTAGAAGTATTGCAGACTATTTATGAGGATAATCTTCTTGTGGACGGGGAGAAAAAGTTGGAAATACCCATGACGAATCTTGAGCCTGGCTATTATGCAGTTATAATAGAATGGAAAGATGGAACGACCGTTGTAAATACAAAAATGGATCAAAAGTTATTCTATTTATATGATTCAGAATTAGTTAGAATTGCAACACCCAAGTGGCTGGATATTCATTTGGAGAAGGATGTTTATAATTTAACAGATACGCTTGATTTTAAGATTGCTGCGGCAAATGAAATTAAAAAGGTCCTCGTTTCCTTTACCTTGGGTGAAAAAATGTACAAAGAATGGGTGAATGTAGAGGAGGTAAATCGGTTGAAAATTCCAATAGCTGAAGATCAGGCAGGTTTAGGTAAATTGGAAATAATGGCCTACTTTCAGAATGAACCCATTTTTATTTATAAGGTCATAAAAGTGGTCATTCCTGAGGAAAAATTAAAAGTAACTTACCAACGGACCAAGGAAATAGTATCGCCGGGTGAAAAAGTTTATTGGGAACTCAATATATCTTCGGAGAGAGGTGAAAATTTGCCGGTTGAAGCGGTAGCAACTCTTTTTGATGCTTCATTAGAATCTTTTATACCCCACGAATGGTTCTTTAATGGTTTTGAAAATAGTAATTATTTACCATCTTACTGGGTAGTACCTCAACCCGTTTTAAGAGACATGTACGTATCATTTCAACCTAAAAAATCAAGATTCAAAACGATTAATAAATATTATCCTACGTTAAATAATTTTTCTTTTTTTCAGGAAAACACCTATTTGAGAGGATTGAACAAAAGACAAATGTCTATGCCGGCAATGGCCATGGAGACTTTTTCTGAATCGGCAATACCAAACGAAAGGATGATTGAAAATGATAAGATGAATCCGTCGGAGGAAATAATGGAAATGAATAATTCAGAAGATGGGCTGTTGATCAGGAATGATTTTTCTGAATCGCTTTTTTTTATGCCTGAACTTAAGTCGGATAGTTTTGGAAATATTCAGCTTTCATTTACCATGAATGACGCACTGACCCGATGGAAATTTATGCTCTTGGCACACCGTTCAGATATCGCTTACGGCTATACTGAAAAATACATTGTATCTACATTACCCGTTATGTTACAAACCAATGCGCCAAGGTTCTTAAGAGAAGGGGACGAAATTAAATATGCTGTTACGCTGACAAATACCACCAAAGAAGATATATCGGGGAAGGTTACTTTTAAAGCCTTTCATGGTGAAACGGGTCAGGATTGGACAACGAAGCTTGACTTTAACAATGAATTTATTTCTGTAACCGTTCCAGCCGGTAAAACAGTACCCGTGTTTTTGCCATTTAAAATCCCAGCTAAAGTTGGTTTGAATAGTCTGAACCTGCTTATAAAATTTGCATCGGGTGATTTTGGGGACGCTATAAAAGAATGGATACCCATATTACCTTCTCAAATATTAGTTACTGAAGCAAAACCATTTTTATTAAGAAAAAACGAAAAAATAGCTATTGTCTGGCCAAATAAAAAAGAAGGGAATCATTTGGTAAATGAAAATTTTAATTTACAGATTACCACCCATCCAGTTTGGATAGCCCTGAAATCGTTACCTTATCTTATGGAGAACCCTTATGACGGTAATGAACAATTATTCAATAAACTTTATGCCAATGTTTTGGGTACTCACTTGTTATCTCAATATCCGACCATTTCAAATGTTTTAGACGAATGGAAAAATACAGGGTCTTTAGCTGC
>CAMDWC010000005.1 GCA_945878825.1 Haliscomenobacter hydrossis DSM 1100 | reverse complement strand
TGAATTTCACCATAAAAATAATGGCTTAAATCAATTTTTTCCGCTAAAACTTGTCGAAAAGGAGAAATTCCCAGCATGGACAGGGAAAACCAAAGTCGCATTCCCCGGAAATGCCTGGTTAATTCCGGGGAGTAATCCGCAGGTGATCGCTCATCCTGCCCTTCCATATCATCTTGTAAATACGCCGCAGTGTAATAGTTTGACTTAAAAAGGTGTTCTGCATTCCGAACTAAAATCACGCCTGAACCATAAGGCATAAACAGGCTTTTATGTGGATCCATAACAATGGAATCAGCTCTTTCAATCCCTTTAAACTTACTTTTTAAGGCTTCAACTAAGAGGAAAAATCCACCGTAGGCTGCATCCACATGAAACCATATTTGATGATTAGAAGCTGTGTCTGCCAGTCTGTCCAATGGATCAATAGCCCCCGTGTTTGTCGTTCCGGCAGAGCCAATAAGAAGAAAAGGTATCAAGCCAAGACGCAGGTCCTCCTTTATAATGGCCTCCAAAGCCTCCGGTCGCATACTGAAATGTTCGTCCATTGGAACATAACGGATGACTGATTCTCCCATGCCAGCTAAGCGTAATGCCTTTTGTACGCAGTGATGCGTTTCATCAGTTAAATAAATGACCGCTCTTTCAAAGTCTCTGGCTTTAAGCTCTTTATGATCTCTTGCAGCTATAATTCCTGTAAGATTGGCAATAGATCCTCCGGAAAGTAAACTTCCATGGCTTCGGTGGTCATAGCCGACTAAGTTACACATCCAGGATATTACCTGGTTTTCCATCCTTACAGCACCTGGATTTGCAAAATTTATTCCGCTGTAGCGGTTAGTAAGGGCACCTAAAAAATCTCCCCAAGCTGCCGTTTCAATGCCTCCACCTGGAACATAGCCAAAGTGTTTGCCACTGCATGGATTAATACCATTTTCAGTAACTGATTGGTGAAAAACATCGAAAATCTGGTCTATTGGATAAGGATTTTCCTGGAATGGCATGGACGCTAAAGCTTTTCCAGCATCTTCATCGCCTAAATAGGCTTTTCCCTCGGGTAAACCATCTAAAAACTGAAGGTAATAGTCTGTGACTTTTTCTATGAGTTGAAATCGGTCGTCGGGTTGGAGTGATAACAAGTCCGATAAGTCCGTGGCAACGTGAATGGAATTCATTTGGCTATCATTTGGTTTTAAAAAGAAAGCTAAATTACAATCTTATTGTATTTACCTGTAACAAACCTTCCTAACCTGCAATTTATTTATTAACATTATGTATTTAATTTAACTATCAATATATTACCCACTTTTTAGAAACGATGAAAACAAAATGGCTTTTCTTGTTTTTTTTGACAGCGAATCTTACCTCCACTTTTGCCCAAATACAGATGGAAATGAAAATTATTCCTTTAGATAAACCATGGTTTTTTCGACAGGCAGGGGAATCTGTTTGGTTAAATGCCTCCGTTCCAGGTACGGTTCATACCGATTTGATGGAGAATAATAAGTTGGAGGACCCCTTTTTTAGAACCAAGGAAAAGGACGCTCAATGGGTAGATAAAGTTGATTGGGAGTATAAAGTTACTTTTCAATTGGAGGAAACTTTGCAAAATGCAGATCATGTTTCCCTAGAATTTGATGGCCTGGATACTTACGTCGATGTTTATTTAAATGGAAATCTCCTTTTTTCAGCAGATAACTTTTTCATAGCCTGGCAGGTTGATATAAAACAATATCTCCGCGAAGGGGATAATAATCTTAGACTTTATTTTCATTCTCCCACAAGGGTTGGATTGGAAATGCTCGATAATCATGGATTTGATTTGCCAGCCTCTAATGATCAATCTGAAAATGGGGGATTGGGAAATAGCAGAGTAAGTGTTTTTCTAAGAAAACCCGGTTATCATTTTGGTTGGGATTGGGGTCCCAGATTAGTCAGTTCGGGTATTTTTAGAGAGGTAAGACTTCGCGCCTGGTCTCATGCTAAACAAAATGATCTTTACATAAAGCAACTGAAACTAACCGATTCTTTAGCCGAATTGGAAAGTATATCCGAATTGGTCGTGGCATCGTCGGGTGATTATTCGCTGGAATTATGGTCAGATGAAAAAAAACTTGCCTCAACGTCAATCTATCTGGAAAAGGGTGAACACAATATTGTGCAACCATTCGTCATAGAAAATCCTCAACGATGGTGGACTCATGACCTTGGAACCCCACACCTCTATCATTTTGACTTAAAATTATTTCACAAGGGGCAGTTGCTGGATGTTCAAAGTAAAAAAATAGGTCTTAGAACTATAAAAATAGTTCAGGAGCCTGATAAGGACGGTGCTTCTTTCTATGTGGAACTCAACGGAAGACCCATTTTTGCAAAAGGAGCCAATTATATTCCCTCCGATGTATTTATTCCCCGGGTAACTGACCAGCAATATCAATGGCTCATTTATTCAACAGCCAATGCCAATATGAACATGCTTCGTGTTTGGGGCGGTGGGTTTTATGAAAATGATATTTTTTATGACCTTTGCGATGAATACGGTATCCTCGTTTGGCAAGATTTTATGTTTGCCTGCAGTATGTTTCCCGGAGATGCCGATTTTTTAAGAAGAGTTAAGGAGGAGGCTATTTATAATATAAAGAGGTTGCGAAATCATCCCTCTATCGCTTTGTGGTGCGGTAATAATGAAATTGACGTGGCCTGGTCACAATATAAAGAATTTAAAGGCTGGGGCTGGAAACAAAAATATGGACCCGAGAAAAGAAAGCTGATCTGGAAAGCCTATGAAGATGTTTTCCATAAATTGTTACCAGAAATGGTTCAACAGTATCATGGAGATTCTTTCTATTGGCCCTCCTCACCTTACTATAAAGCGGGTGATCATGCTTCCAAAAATACGCCGGCAGGAGACATTCACTATTGGGGAGTGTGGCATGAACAACACCCTTTCGATGATTTTTACAAATATATAGGTCGGTTTATGAGTGAATACGGCTTTCAATCCTTTCCGGAATGGAGAACCGTCGCTTCTTACACTATTCCTGAAGATTGGGATATTACCTCAGAGGTTATGGCTGCTCACCAAAGAAGTGGTATAGGGAATATGAGAATTAAAAAATACATGGAGGATCATTATCAGATTCCTGAAAATTTTTCTCATTTCCTCTATGTTGGCCAATTATTGCAGGCAGAGGGAATTCGAACAGCTATTGAGGCGCACAGGCAAGCTATGCCTTACAATATGGGCTCTCTGTATTGGCAATTAAACGATTGCTGGCCTGTAGCCTCCTGGTCGGGAATGGATTATTTTCAGCGGTGGAAGGCTATGCACTATTTTGTTAAAGAGGCTTTTTCACCCCTCCTGGTTAGCGTCAGACAGCATAACAAACACCTGGAAATACGGGCAGTATCTGATAAAATACCCACCGATTCCTTAACATTAAAACTTAATCTGTTCGATTTTGATGGAAATCTCCTCCAGTCTAAGGAAATTCCCTTTATTACCCCTTCAAATACTTCAACGGAACTGGCTATTCTTCAGCTCAGCGAATGGATTCCCAAAGGTATAAATGCTAATCGTTTGTTGTTAGAAATCCTGGCTATCGATGAAAATGATAAGGTCCATGCCCGCGATCTTCATTATTTTACGCCGGTAAAAGAGCTCGATTTACCTAAAAATTATGACCTTGATTATACCATTGATATCAATGGATTGGTCTATACCATAAAATTGAAGTCAGCTAAACTGGCAAAAAACGTTTATCTCGATTTTCCAGCCGTGGAGGGTTTCTTCTCAGGAAATTATATGGATATTATTCCCGGAGAGGAATTAATCGTATATTTTTCCCCTAAATCATTGGTAAATAAAATATTGACAACAGAAGATTTGAAAATATTAACTCTTCAGGATACCCTAAAAAACTAGAAAATGATTCTAAGCGATGTTATGATACAACAAGCTATTTCGACAGGCGAAATTATTATTGAGCCCTTTGATCCCGCCTGCCTGGGTACCAATTCCTATGATGTGCATCTTTCAAAATACCTGGCAAATTATACGGCGGAGGTGCTTGACGCTAAACTTCCCAATGAAATTACTCAGTTTGAAATTCCGGAGGAGGGTATTATTTTAAAACCTGGTGTATTATATCTTGGCTCAACTTTAGAATATACAGAAACGCATAATACCGTTCCTTTTCTTGAGGGAAAATCAAGCGTTGGTCGTCTCGGTATAGATATTCACGCCACGGCAGGAAAGGGTGATGTCGGATTTTGCAATCACTGGACCCTTGAAATTTCTTGTACCCAGCCTGTTAGGATTTACGCGGGTATGCCTATCGGTCAATTGATTTATTTCCAGGTGGCTGGCGAAATTTCCCGCTATTATAACAAAAAGCTGGACGCAAAATATAATGAAAGAACCATCAAGCCTATGGAAAGTAGAATGTGGAAAAATTTCCAATAAATAAATATTTTTGTTACCTTGCTAAAATAAATCAACGAATATGACGCATGTTATAACGAATCAAACTCAGCCATTGGCTAGTATGGACGAGTGGGAAGACGACCTTTTACGCCGATATCCTAATCCAGAAGATATTGCAACCTCGAAAGCGACGGAAGCCTATCGCAATTATGAGGAGCCGGCAAGAGATACAGTTAAGGAATTTTACAGATTAAATCATACACACCAATCGTTTGCCTTTGTAAAGGAAAAACAAAAGGAATACCTCTCTTTTAGCAGAAAGGAAATGTCTGTTTGGGATGCCTTTGATTTTTTAAATCAATTGGTAGATGATTCCGATCCGGATACCGATTTGGATCAATTTCAGCATCTTTTACAGACATCAGAAGCGATTCGTCGCGATGGTCATCCCGATTGGATGGTTTTAGTCGGACTCATGCATGATATGGGTAAAGTCCTTTGTCTTTTTGGTGAGCCTCAATGGGCTGTGGTTGGAGATACTTTTCCCGTAGGTTGTGCTTACTCAGATAAAATAGTTTATCCAGAATTTTTTTCGGAAAATGTCGATTTTAATGACGCCAGATATAATTCTGAGCTAGGCGTGTATGAAAAAAATTGTGGATTGAGAAAGGTGGATATGTCGTGGGGTCATGACGAATATATTTATCAGATAATGAAAAATTATATTCCCGAAGAAGGCCTGTATATGTTAAGATATCACTCTTTTTATTCCTGGCATAGAGAGGGTGCCTATGAATATTTACTTGATGATCACGATAAAGCGATGTTGCCATGGGTAAAATTGTTTAACCCCTACGATCTGTATTCTAAAAATCCGGAGCCACCAAATTGGGATGAATTACGCCCATATTACACTAACTTACTGAAGAAATATTTACCGGAAACCCTGAAATTTTAATTAGATGAATACCCTGCAACTAGCTGATTATTTAGTATTTTTTCTTTATTTCATCCTGGTTGCAGCCTATGGGATTTGGATTTACAAACGAAAGACGGCAAAGAATGAAACGGCCCAGGAATTTTTTCTTGCGGAAGGTTCATTAACATGGTGGGCCATTGGCGCTTCCTTAATTGCCTCCAATATTTCCGCTGAACATTTCATTGGTATGTCTGGTTCTGGTTTTGCCATAGGACTGGCTATCTCATCGTATGAATGGATGTCAGGTCTGGTATTAATTATTGTTGCCCTGTTTTTTATCCCTATGTTTTTAAAAAACAGGATTTATACCATGCCACAATTTTTAGCTACCCGATATAATGAGCAGGTAAGTAGCATTATGGCTCTTTTCTGGTTGTTGGTCTATGTGTTTGTAAATCTTACTTCCATTATATATTTAGGGGCTTTGGCCATTACATCCATAGCAAATATATCATTCATGACCTGTGTTGTTTCCCTCAGTCTGTTTTCCATTGTTGTAACTATTGGTGGAATGCGGGTTATAGGCTACACGGACGTCATCCAGGTGGCCGTTTTAATTCTGGGAGGATTAGTTACGACCTATTTATCGCTCACGTTACTATCTGAGGAATTTGGATTTGGAAAAGATTTTATGGCTGGATTGAGTATTTTAAAACAGGAAGCGCCCGGTCATTTTCATCTTATTCTGGAAAAGGGGCATCCTCATTATGATAAATTACCTGGTCTTGGTGTTATTTTTGGGGGTATGTTGATTAACAATCTGGCTTATTGGGGTTGCAATCAATATATCGTTCAAAGAGCACTTGGAGCTGATTTAGCCACGGCAAGAAATGGAATATTATTTGCAGCATTTCTTAAATTATTGGTGCCGCTCATTGTGGTAATTCCCGGAATTGCTATGTTTGTTCTTCATGAGAATGGACTTTTTCAAAATGAAATGAGCATGGACGGCGTTATAAAACCTGATCAGGCTTATCCTACTTTAATGAACTTATTGCCTTCAGGTTTGAAAGGGGTAGCTTTTGCTGCCTTAACAGCTGCCGTGGTAGCGTCTTTAGCTGGGAAGGCAAATAGTATTTCTACCATATTTTCTTTGGATATTTATAAAAAGATGATAAAACCCAATGCTTCTGAAAAGCAGTTGGTCAATACAGGACGTTGGGCAGTAGTTATATCTATAACGGTGGCTGCTTTTGTTGCTCCTGCATTAAGGAGTTTAGATCAGGCCTATCAGTTCATACAAGAATATGTTGGCTTTTTATCTCCCGGCGTATTAGCCATCTTTTTACTTGGCTTGTTCTGGAAAAAAACAACTTCGGGAGCAGCCTTATTTGGTACTATTTTAACCATTCCGTTATCAGCAACCCTAAAGTTTCTACCTGACTGGACGGGAGGAATATTCCCTGTTTATCCGTTTTTAGATAGAATGTTTATCACCTTTTGGATTGTTTTATTCCTAATGATCCTTATTAGTTTGATGACCCCGGCCAGCTTTCAGCGAAAAGAGATATTACCCTTTGAAAAATCAATGCTGGAAGTTAAACCAGCATTTATTATTGGCTCAATCATCATATTAGGGATTTTGGCAGCGCTCTACACGGTGTATTATTAATTAACGTTTGCGAGCAATGATATTTTATTTTTGTTGGTATTGGGGAATACAGTTCCAACTGCAGTAACTTAATTATCACATCAAATCCAACTACTTTTACCATAAGCAAGGTCGGCGCCATCAGAAACTCTATTGAGTTGGTGGCTAAATTGAAACTCATTTATTTGTTGAGTGGAACAATGTATCTGATCATTTAATAAGGCTTCTTTGGTATATCTTATTTGAAAATTAGATAAAGTCTTTAATTTAAATAGAGATTCCGGTATGGCGTTGAGCATCCAGGAAGCGTAGGTTACATTGTTGAGATGATAATTGAAATCCAAATCGAACCAACCTACCTGAGCATTCCATTCAAAATCTGCATTTGACACTAAGGGTAATTTACCTAAAGGTCTTGGGAGACACTCAGAGGGATCTGGAAAGAAACGTTTAATAGATTGGACCACCTCAGGAGGAATAGCCATCATTTTTCTTTCATTTAACTCTATCAGCAACCAGGAAGAACTTGCGGTAGCCAATAAGTTACCTTGTTGATCAAAAGCTTTAAAATCTCTGTAGGTCAGATGTCTGTCGGCCCCAGAGGGAAAGGTTTCAACGGTAATGGAGTCACCAAGAACAGGCATTTTATAAAGATTGACTTCCTTTCTTAATAAAACCCAGGAGGCATTGTACTTTTCTAAATGCCAGATAGAAAGACCAAGTTTAATAACACTTTGCAAGGATGCTTCGTGAAAAACTCTTAGTATACCAGGCAAGGTTAACTGTCTGGTATAATCTGTTTCAGCAGCGCGAACCGTAAAATCAGTGCGGTATTTTATGTCAGTTATTTGGGACATTTATGAAATGTAAGGGTTAAATATTCCTTCAAACCTAAGCACAAATATTAATTTTAAGAAATTAAACAGGTTTTTTTAATAATTTCTGCAATTCCTTTGGATAGATAAAATTAAAGGCTTACATTCGCCTTCGCTTTTGAAATAAGAGGGTTTTTAAAAGACCAATCTATTAATAGAAAGTTAATATTCAAGCCATTTACAGTAAAACTTTTAGAAGGTATGCCTACTATAAATCAGTTGGTTCGCAAGGGCAGGCTCCAAATCAAAGAAAAGAGCAAAACCAGAGCGTTAGATTCTTGTCCTCAGAAACGTGCAGTTTGTACAAGAGTTTACACGACTACGCCAAAGAAGCCAAATTCAGCGCTTCGTAAAGTAGCCAAAGTTCGTTTAACGAATGGGATTGAGGTTATTGCTTACATACCTGGTGAAGGTCACAATTTGCAAGAACACTCTATCGTGTTAATTCGCGGAGGAAGGGTAAAGGATTTACCCGGAGTACGTTATACTATCGTACGCGGCGCACTAGATACTGCTGGTGTGAACAACCGTAAGAAAAGCCGTTCTAAATATGGTGCTAAAACACCTAAGGCGGTTAAAAAGTAATTATGTTTCACAGGTTCGTCCTAATAATCTGAGCGAGAAACCGCTAATTCAACATGAGAAAAAGAAAACCAAAATTAAGAATCATTCAGCCTGACCCCCGTTTTAACGATACACTGGTTACACAATTCGTTAATAATTTGATGTGGGAAGGTAAGAAAAGTACCGCATTTGGTATTTTTTATGACGCTATGGACATTGTTCGCGAAAAGACTAAATCTAACGAACATGAAACCTGGAAAAAGGCGCTTACTAATATCATGCCTATGGTAGAAGTAAGAAGTAGAAGAGTAGGCGGTGCCACTTTCCAAATTCCAACAGAAATCAGAGCAAAACGTAAGGTCTCTATTGGTATGAAATGGTTAATCCGTTTTTCAAGACAGCGAAGTGGAAAGGGTATGGCCGAAAAGTTAGCTTCTGAAGTTATTGCTGCAAGTAAAGGTGAAGGTGCTGCCGTTAAGAAAAAGGAAGATACGCACAGAATGGCGGAATCTAATCGCGCGTTCGCTCACTTCCGTGTATAAACCATCTGTCTAAATTTTATAAACACCTATTTCAAGGTTCGAAAATGTCTAATAATTTACTTTATACCAGAAATATTGGAATCGCAGCGCACATTGATGCCGGCAAAACCACCACCACAGAACGTATTTTGTTCTACACGGGGGTAAGCCACAAAATTGGTGAGGTTCACGATGGTGCTGCTACCATGGACTGGATGGAACAAGAACAGGAGAGGGGTATTACTATTACTTCTGCTGCTACCAAGTCTGCCTGGTCATGGAAAGACAGTGAATATGTGTTAAACATCATTGATACTCCTGGTCACGTAGATTTTACGGTGGAGGTGAATAGATCTTTACGCGTCCTCGACGGTCTTTGTTTCTTGTTTTGTGCAGTGAGTGGTGTTGAACCTCAATCTGAAACTAACTGGAGACTTGCTGACAATTATAAGGTTCCAAGAATTGGTTTTGTTAATAAAATGGACCGTTCTGGTGCTGATTTTTTTAACGTTGTAAATGACGTTCAAACTAAATTGGGCTCCATTGCAATTCCTTTGCAAGTACCTATCGGTGCTGAAGAGCGTTTTAAAGGGGTAGTTGATTTGATTACCAATCAAGCCATCGTGTGGAATGAGCATGATCAAGGTGCTACTTTCGAAATTGTACCTATTCCTGAAGATTTAGTTGATACTGTTTTCGAATGGAGATCTAAACTCCTAGAAGCGGTAGCTGAATATGATGATACTTTAATGGAGAAATTCTTTGAAGATCCTAATTCTATTTCAGCGGACGAAATGAGAATGGCTATTCGTCAGGCCGTTTGTGATTTAAAGTTTGTACCCATGATGTGTGGTTCAGCTTTTAAAAATAAAGGGGTTCAAGCGTTGCTTGATGCTGTTTGTGCGTTCATGCCTTCCCCTCTTGATATAGAAGCTGTGAAAGGGATTGATCCCGATACAGACGAGGAGATTTTTCGTAAGCCATCTATCACTGAACCTTTTGCAGCATTAGCATTTAAAATTGCTACAGATCCCTTCGTTGGTCGTTTGGCCTTTATGAGGGTTTATTCTGGCGCACTTGACGCTGGTTCTTACGTGATGAATACAAGGTCTGGCAATAAAGAAAGAATTTCACGTTTGTATCAAATGCATGCAAATAAGCAAAATCCTATCGATAGAGTAGAAGCAGGAGATATTGCTGCAGCGGTTGGATTTAAAGATATCCGCACGGGGGATACACTTTGTGACTTGAATAAGCAAATTATTCTGGAGAGCATGGTTTTCCCTGAGCCAGTTATCGCTATCGCTATTGAACCAAAAACACAAAAAGATTTGGATAGGTTAGGTATGTCTTTAGCTAAATTAGCTGAAGAAGATCCAACCTTCAGAGTTAGATATGACGAAGATACCAATCAGACAGTAATTAGCGGAATGGGTGAACTCCATTTAGAAATTATCGTAGATCGTTTACGCCGTGAATTTAAAGTTGAATGTAACCAGGGAGCTCCTCAGGTAAATTACAAAGAAACTTTAACAAAATCGGTTATCCACAGAGAGCGTTTGAAAAAACAAACAGGTGGATCAGGTTTATTTGCCGATATGGAATTTGAACTGGGTCCAGCTGATGAGACTTTCTTAGACTCTGATGACTTCAAGTCAGGAAAGACTCGTTTACAGTTCCAGTGGGACATTGTCGGAGGATCTATTGACAAAAATTATATTAAACCTATATCTGACGGTTTCAAAGCTATGATGGACAACGGCGTACTAGCTGGATATTCTTTGGACAGTATGAAAGTTAGGGTTTTTGACGGATCTATGCACGCTGTAGATTCAAAACCGATAGCTTTCGAATTATGCGCAAAGGAAGGCTTTAGAGCTGCAGCGAGTAAGGCGGGTCCGGTGTTGATGGAGCCAATAATGAAATTAGAGGTAGTTACGCCAGAGGACTATGTAGGTCCGGTTATTGGGGACTTGAACAGAAGAAGAGGAATGCCAAAAGGGCAGGAGCCAAGACCAGGAGCTGTAAGTATTGCAGCCGAAGTTCCGCTATCTGAAATGTTTGGTTATGTTACTCAACTTCGCACCATTACTTCTGGAAGAGCGACTTCGTCTATGGAATTTGCACACTATAGCGAAGCACCATCTGGCGTATCAAAAGAAATTATTGAAAAATCAAAGGGTTAATCTCTTTGACTGAATAATAAGAGTGTAAATGGCATACGGGTAAATGTACCCGAAAGCTTAAATTTTTTGACATAAACTAGCTTTAAAAAGGCATGAATCAGAAGATTAGAATCAAACTTCGTTCCTACGACCATAATCTCGTAGATAAATCGACGGAAAAAATTGTAAAAACTGTTCGCAATAGTGGTGCCATCGTAACTGGCCCGATTCCGCTGCCCACAGAGAAAAAAATATTTACTGTGCTCCGTTCACCGCACGTCAATAAGAAATCTCGTGAGCAGTTCCAATTGAGAACGCACAAACGAATGATTGAAATTTATACTCCAACGCAAAAGACTGTGGATGCTCTATCCAAGTTAGAATTGCCAAGTGGTGTAGATATTCAAGTTAAATTGACGTAGTCTATTTTCATTGCCCAAGATTTAGCAGTGAAATATTTAGATTAAAATAAAAGTCTGATGAACGGATTAATAGGAAAAAAAATAGGCATGACCAGTATCTATGATAGTACTGGTCGTAACATAGCTTGCACCGTTATTGAAGCGGGTCCATGCGTTGTTACTCAAGTTAAATCGTCTGATACAGATGGTTATAACGCTTTGCAATTAGGTTTTGGCGAAGCCAGGATAAAGAACACCACCAAAGCGCTCAAAGGCCACTTTGAAGCAGCGAACACTACCCCAAAGTCTAATATTATTGAATTCAGAGATTTCAATGCAGTGAGAAAGTCTATTGGAGACGCTATTACGGTGGACGAAATTTTCAGTGAAGGAGATTCTATCAATGCCATAGGTCAATCCAGAGGTAAAGGTTTTCAGGGGGTAGTTAAAAGACATGATTTTGCGGGTGTAAATGATGCTACTCACGGTCAGCACAACAGACAGCGTGCCCCAGGTTCAATCGGTGCTTCTTCTTACCCATCTCGTGTATTTAAGGGAATGCGAATGGCAGGACGTGACGGTAATGACCGAATTAAAATCAAGAATCTTCGTGTAGTTAAAATATTCGCAGATAAGAATTTAATTCTTGTGAAGGGAGCTATTCCCGGACACAATGGTTCTACAGTTATTTTGGAGAAAAAGTAATTTTTGACTGTCCTTAGGGATTAATATTATTAGCATGAAATTAGTTATTCATAATATAAATGGCCAAGAGACCGGTAGAGAGGTTGAGTTACCAAATGCGATATTTGGTGTAGAACCTAATAACCATGTCATTTATTTAGCGGTTAAAGCTTACCTGGCAAATCAGCGTCAGGGAACGCATAAGACTAAAGGTCGTAGTGAAGTTGCGGGTTCAACTCGTAAATTACATAAACAAAAAGGTACGGGTGGTTCTCGTAAGGGGGATATCAAAAATCCGTTATACCATGGTGGAGGACGTATTTTCGGTCCCGTTCCAAGAGATTACGAGCAAAAATTAAATAAGAAGGTGCGTAAACTTGCCAGAGTTTCTGCTTTAAGCACAAAAGCAGCGGCAGGTTCTATCGTAGTTGTTGAGGATTTCACTTTTGATAATCCAAAAACAAAATCTTTCTTGGATATTCTCCAGAACTTAAAAATTTCTGATAAAAAATCAATTCTGGTTACGCCTGAGCATGACAAAATCGTGTATTTATCAGGAAGGAATTTACCAAAAGCTAAAGTTATAAGAGCTCAGGATTTAAATGTTTATGATATTATGAACGCTAGATCTTTAGTACTTTCTGAAGCAGCTCTTGGAAAGTTAACTGAATCATTAGCTTAAATCGGGTGTTACCCACTAGTTAGTTGAACAATGGCAAACAAGTTTATTTTAATAAAACCACTGATTACCGAAAAATCAGAAGGTCTATCTGGAACACAGAACAACTATTGTTTTCAGGTAGATAAGAGAGCTAATAAATTGGAGATCAAGAAAGCAGTAGAAGATATGTATTCTGTTGCCGTTGTATCTGTCAATACATTGGTCGTTCCTGGCAAAGCCAAATCAAGAAACACCAAATCAGGTGTACTTAAAGGTAGAAAACCATCTTTCAAGAAGGCATACGTGCGCATTGGACATGGTGAGGAAATTGATTTTTTCGGAGGTAATTAATATTGTTAACGATTCGTATGAGTAAGATTTTATGGTGTGCTTACTCGTGATGAATCTAAATTGAAAACCATATCATGACAGTTAAAAAGTTTAATCCAATTACCCCTGGTACTCGTTTTAGAGTGGGTAATACATTTTCGGAGGTTACTACCGATGAGCCAGAGAAGAGTCTTCTTGCCCCTATCAAAAAGTCGGGTGGAAGAAACAATACTGGTAAAATGACCGTACGCCAAAAAGGCGGTGGACACAAACGTCGATATAGAATTATTGACTTTAAAAGAAATAAGGACGGTGTAAAGGCTGAGGTGATGTCTATTGAATATGACCCGAACCGCACCGCTTATATAGCTCTTCTTCAATATGAGGATGGTGAAAAAAGATATATCATTGCGCCAAACGGTTTAGCCGTTGGCTCTACAGTAATATCTGGTCCTGGTGCATCTCCTACGGTAGGTAATGCCATGGTACTGAAAGAGGTTCCATTGGGTGCTAACATTCATGCTATCGAACTTGTACCTGGAAAAGGTGCTTCCATGGCAAGAAGTGCCGGTACTTACGGTACTTTGATGAATAAAGAGGAAAGGTACGTGGTTATTAAATTACCTTCAGGTGAGGTAAGACGTGTACTTAATACTTGTAAAGCTACTATTGGTAATACTTCAAATCCTGATCATGGATTACAAGTTATGGGTAAGGCTGGACGTAACCGTTGGTTAGGTAACAGACCAAGAGTTAGAGGTGTAGCGATGAACCCTGTCGATCACCCAATGGGTGGTGGTGAAGGTCGTGCTTCCGGTGGGCATCCTCGTTCAAGGACAGGAATTATGGCCAAAGGTCAGAAAACACGTGATACTCGGAAGAATTCTTCCAGATTGATTATCACTAAGAGAAAAACCAAAAATCCATAACCCAAGGATAGCCTCATAAGCTTAACTTTAACAAATTATATTTGCTATGGCAAGATCAATAAAAAAAGGCCCATACGTTTTTCATAAACTGCTTGAAAAGGTTATGGAAAGCAAAACAGCGAAGAAAAAATCAGTGATTAAAACCTGGTCGAGATCTTCTATGATTATTCCTGATATGGTGGGTGAAACAATAGCAGTGCACAATGGTAAAACTTTTGTTCCGGTATTTGTTACCGAAAACATGGTAGGCCATAAGTTGGGTGAATTTTCTCCAACCCGTAATTTTAGGGGGCACTCAGGAAATCGTAAAAAATAATTTTGAATTACTAAAATACCTTATTGGTATTCAATGATTTTAACATGGAAGCAATTGCCAAATTGAAAAATGTCCCGATGTCAGAACGCAAAATGCGTTTGGTAGTGGATAATATTCGTGGAAAGAAAATAAGTGATGCCCTCTCTATTCTTAGATTTACAAAAAGGGAGTCTGGTATCTGGTTGAAAAAACTTCTTGATAGCGCTATAGCCAATTGGGGCAATAAAGCTGATGGAAATGATGTGGCAGATTTCGATCTTTTTATTAAAACTGCCTTCGTTGACGGTGGTACACAAATTAAAAGATTTCGTCCAGCGCCCCATGGTCGTGCACACAGAATACGTAAACGTACAAACCACGTTACCATCGTTGTGCAAAATAGGGTACCCCTAGAAAGTGAAACTGTTGCCGTTGCCGCAGCTTCCGAAGAATAATTAATTTATCAAATTATAATATACCAGAAGGTATGGGTCAGAAAGCTAATCCGATAGGAAATCGTTTAGGAATCATCAGAGGTTGGGATTCCAACTGGTTTGGTGGTAAAGATTTTGCGGCTAAAGTTATTGAGGACGAACAAATCCGTAATTATTTGCAAGCACGTATCTCTAAAGGAGGTATCGCACGTGTTGTCATAGAACGCACGCTCAAACGTGTTACTGTAACTATTCATACCTCTCGTCCGGGGATTGTCATTGGAAAAGGCGGTCAGGAAGTTGAGTTGATTCGCGGAGAATTAAGGAAGTTAACTGGAAAGGATATTCAGATTAATATTCTGGAGATTCGTAAACCTGAACTTGATGCAGTTATTGTAGGTGAAGGTATTGCGAAACAGCTCGAAGCCCGTATTAACTACAGACGTGCTATTAAGATGGCCATTCAAACAACCATGCGCACGCCTGGAGCTGAAGGTATAAAAGTACGTATTTCTGGTCGATTGAATGGAGCGGAAATGGCTCGTTCAGAAGAATTTAAAGAAGGAAAAACACCTCTCCATACTTTTCGTTCTGACATCGATTACTCATGGCAGGAAGCTCAAACCGTTTATGGTAAGATAGGTATCAAAACCTGGATCTGTAAAGGTGAGGTACTCGGAAAACGCGATCTTTCTCCAGCTGTTGCTCAACAAGCCAGTGGTAAACCTGTCTCAGGAAACAATAGTCAAGGTGGTTTCTCAAGAGGTGGTAACGATAGAGGTGGTGAAAAAGGTGGCGATAGAAGAGACGGAAATCGTAGAAGAGGACCTGGTGGAAATGCAGATGGAAGAAACCAACGGAAACGTTAGTATTTATTTAAAAAAAGTTTATCTTTGCCGAGCTTTAGAATAAGGGTTTATTTCTTTGTTCTTAGAGCCAATAAAAAAGAATTTTATGTTACAGCCTAAAAGAACGAAATACCGCAAACAACACAAGGGACGTATAAAAGGCGTCGCCCAAAGAGGTAGTACTATTGCTTTTGGTAGCTTTGGTCTTAAATCTTTGGTTAGCGGAAGGTTAACCAACAGGCAAATCGAAGCTGCTCGTATTGCCATGACTCGTTTCATGAAAAGAGAAGGTAAAGTTTGGATTCGTATTTTTCCAGATAAACCTATTACCTCTAAACCTCAAGAGGTTCGTATGGGTAAGGGTAAAGGTGCCCTTGATCATTGGGTAGCTGTCGTAAAAGCTGGTAGAATTATGTTCGAACTCGATGGTGTTCCAAGAGATGTGGCCGAAGGTGCCCTCAAATTGGCTGCACAAAAACTTCCTTGTCTTACTAAAATTGTGGTTCGCCACGATATTGTTGAATAATTATCCCGTAAGGGTCTTTGAACATTAATTTAATCCATTTTAACAATGGCTAATAACAGAATAACGGATTTCCGTGAAATGGCTACACTAGACTTACAGGGAGAATTGGAACGCTCCGAATTGCAGTATCAAAAGTTGAAATTTGAACACGCAGTTAAAGGTTTAGGTAATCCTCTGGTTTTGAGGAATCTACGTCGTGAAATTGCGCAAATTCACACGGAACTTAGGTCTAGAGAAATTTTGGTTCTTACTCCGGAAGAGCAAAGTGGCAGATCTAAAAAAGTGCGCAGGAGAAGATTAAATTTGTAATCGCTAACGTCGCAATATCATGGAAGAAAGGAACTTAAGAAAAACTAGAGTGGGTGTCGTTTCTAGTAACAAAATGGAGAAATCTATTTCTATTAAAGTAGAACGTAAATTTCGTCACCCTATCTATGGAAAGTTTATCATGAAGACCAAAAAGTTGATGGCACATGATGAACAAAACGAATGTCACATCGGTGATATTGTACGAATAATGGAAACCCGTCCCCTCAGCAAGAATAAAAGCTGGAGATTGGTTGAAGTAATTGAGAGAGCAAAATAATTTTGAAATTTACGATTTGCAACTTTAACCGTTTTCAAATCCGCTAAATGTACATACTATGATTCAACAGGAATCCAGATTAAGAGTGGCAGATAACAGTGGAGCTAAAGAAGTTCTCTGTATTCGTGTGCTCGGTGGCTCAAAACGCAGGTATGCTGGCGTAGGTGATACCATTGTCGTTTCAGTCAAAGATACTTCTCCAGGGGGTATCAAAAAAGGTTCAGTCTCAAAAGCTGTGATTGTTAGAACCAAAAAAGAAATTCGTCGTAAAGACGGTTCTTATATTCGTTTTGATGATAATGCATGTGTGTTGCTGAATACTCAAGATGAGCCGAGAGGTTCTCGTATTTTCGGGCCCGTGGCAAGGGAACTTAGGGATAAAGATTTTATGCGGATTGTTTCCCTGGCTCCCGAAGTATTATAATTATTTAGCACCTTCTGTAGGTTCAAACAATGCACATGAAAAAAAATATCATTCAACAAAAACGTTTCTCTCCTAAATTAAAGGTTAAGAAGGGTGATAAAGTGGTGGTTATTTCCGGTTCTTCTAAAGATAGGACGAAAATACTTGAGATAATGGAGGTTTATCCTGAAAAGCAGCGTGTACTCATTGATCAGGTTAATATGGTCAAAAAACATACCAAAGCTACCCAGGAAAATGCCGGTGGCATTATTGAAAAGCCAGCGTCCATTCATATTTCTAATATTATGGTTGTCGATCCACAAACAAATAAGCCAACACGAGTTGGACGTCGTCCAGACAGTGAAGGTAATATGGAGAGATATGCTAAAAAATCAGGCCAAACGATCAAGTGATGAAATATACACCAAGACTTCGCGACAAATATTTTAAAGATGTCGTTCCTGCTTTAATGGAGCAGTTTCAGTACAGTTCAGTTATGCAGGTTCCCCGCTTAACTAAAATCTGTATCAATCAAGGAGTGGGCGCAGCTACTCAGGATAAGAAAATGGTCGATGCAGCACTTACGGAGCTGTCTACCATTGCCGGTCAAAAAGCTGTATCTACCAAAGCTAAGACTTCCATCTCTAACTTTAAGTTAAGAGAGAAAATGCCAATTGGTGTTAAAGTAACCCTCCGTCATCATCACATGTACGAGTTTCTCGACCGTTTGGTTGGGGTAGCTCTTCCAAGGGTTAGAGATTTCAGAGGTATTAACGATAAAAGTTTTGACGGACGTGGTAATTACAGTTTGGGAATTACTGAACAGCTTATTTTCCCTGAAATTGATATTGACAAGATTACACGCGTATCTGGTATGGATATAACTTTTGTATCTACCGCCAAAACAGATGCTGAGGCTCTTGCTTTATTGAAAGCTTTAGGTTTACCATTCAAAAATCAGAAAAAAGAAGAAGCATAATGGCAAGGAAATCATTAATAGCCAGAGAAAAGAAACGTAAGCGTTTAGTTGAAAAATTCGCTGAAAAAAGAAAGCAGTTGAAGGCAGAAGGTCGTTGGGATGAATTGGATTTACTTCCAAGAAATTCTAGCCCTATTCGTCTGCACAATAGATGTCAGTTAACGGGAAGGCCCAAAGGTTATATTAGACAGTTTGGTCTTTGCAGAGTTAAATTTAGAGAGATGGCACTGGATGGTAAAATTCCAGGTATCACTAAAGCTAGTTGGTAATTTCTTAACAACTGTGTAGGTTTCTTCTGAAATACCGCACGGTAAATATTTATACAATGGCAGTAACAGATCCAATAGCCGATTATTTAACGCGCATTAGAAACGCGCAAATGGCGGGTCACAGATTGGTTGATATTCCAGCATCCGGTCTTAAAAAGGCAATCACTGAAATTTTGTATGATCAGGGTTTTATCTTGAAATACAAATTTGAAGAAGGTGGCAAGGGTAATCAGGGACTTATTCGTATTGCATTAAAATATGATGTACTTACGCGTAAACCTATTATTCGTAAGTTGGGAAGGGTTAGTAAGCCTGGTCTTCGAAAGTATGCAAAAACAGACGAAATACCACGTATTATTAACGGCCTCGGCGTGTCTATCGTCTCTACCTCTAAAGGAGTAATGACTGATAAAAAGGCACGTCAATTGAATGTTGGTGGTGAAATTCTACTTTATATCTACTAATTTACTCACTTCTAAATTTATTTAACATGTCTAGAATAGGTAAAGCTCCTATAACGCTTCCAGGTGGAGTTGAAGTGAGTGTTGGTAAGAATAATTTAGTTACCGTTAAAGGTCCTAAAGGCTCGCTTAACCAACTGATCGATCCAGATTTAACTGTCGATGTAAATGGTGCGGTAGTTACTGTTCAACGTCCGACAGATCAAAAAAGGCACAAAACCGTACATGGTTTATACCGTTCTTTAATAAATAATATGGTCACTGGTGTTTCGACAGGATTTAAGGCTAACATCGAACTTATTGGTGTGGGTTACCGTGCAGCAAATACTGGTAAATTATTGGAATTAACATTAGGTTATTCTCACCCAATTCTTTTTATGCTTCCCGAAGAGGTTAATTTGGAAACGAAGCAGGATAAAGGTGGTAATCCTACTATAATTATGGAATGTATTGACAAGCAGTTACTCGGTCAAGTTAGTGCTAAAATCAGAGGATTTCGTAAGCCTGAGCCATACAAAGGTAAAGGTGTTCGTTTCGTGGGCGAAATCGTTCGCAGGAAGCTTGGAAAAACTGGGGCTAAAAAGAAATAGTCCTAATTAATATTTTTTTTATTTGGATCTTGGGTCTGGATTTTTTCCCTACACTAAGATTAGAAAATGTCCAATAATGAAATTGACAAAAGAACAGAGCAGAACGCGAATTCACTATAGAATCAGGAAGAAAATTAAAGGCGTTGCCTCTTCTCCCCGTTTAAGTGTTTTCAGAAGTAATAAAGTTATATATGCTCAGATTATCGATGATACTATCAGTCATACAATGGTGGCTGCTGATTCTCGTGAAAATGACATATTAGGGGTTGGAACAAAGGTAGAGCAGGCTTACAAAGTAGGTCAGCTTTTAGCAGAAAGAGCCAAGGAAGCTAGTATTTCTAAGGTTGTTTTTGATCGTTCTGGATACCTTTATCATGGAAGAATTAAATCATTGGCTGATGGTGCCCGTGAGGGTGGACTCCAGTTTTAATCGTCCTCAACTGTAAAATAAAATGGCAAAACAGAATGAAAATCGGGTCAAACCCGCTGAAACAGAACTAAAAGATAAATTGGTTCAACTTAATAGAGTAGCCAAGGTGACCAAAGGTGGTCGTACTTTTAGTTTCGCTGCTATCGTAGTTGTGGGTGATGGTAATGGTACTGTCGGTCACGGTTTGGGCAAAGCGAGAGATGTCTCTGAAGCAATTACTAAAGCGGCAGATGATGCTAAAAAGAATTTAGTTAAAGTTCCTATCTATAAGGGTACCATTCCTCACGAAGTCTTAGGTAAATTTAAAGCTGGTAAGGTTTTATTGAAACCTGCTTCTGACGGTACCGGTGTTATCGCAGGTGGTTCTATGCGTGCTGTGTTGGAAATAGCTGGTGTACACAATGTGTTAGCTAAATCTCAGGGTTCTTCTAATCCTCACAACGTGGTTAAAGCTACTATAGAAGCACTGAAAAACTTAAGAGATCCCCGTGTCATTGCAAAAACACGTAAAATTACTTTAGAAAAACTATTTAACGGTTAAAACATGGCAAAGGTAAAAGTAACACAGATTAGGAGTATTATCGATCGACCAAAGCGTCAAAAAGATACGATGGTAGCTTTAGGTCTTAGGAGAATTAATCACTCAGTGATTAAAGAAGTTACTCCTCAAATTATGGGTATGATTGCCAAAGTAGCGCACTTAGTGGTTACAGAGACGGCAGTTGACTAGACAATAACTTACATCAGTTAAAATATAAAGCAATGGAATTACATAGCTTAAAACCAGCAGCGGGTGCTGTAAAAAAAGGGAAGCGAATAGCGAGAGGTCAGGGATCTGGCCGAGGGGGTACTTCTACAAAAGGCCACAAGGGAGCCAAATCTCGTGCGGGTCATAAATTGAAGCGTGGCTTCGAAGGTGGTCAGATGCCTCTTCAGATGCGTTTGCCGAAAGTAGGCTTTAAGAATCCTAACAGAGTTGAATATGTACCTATCAATTTAGATTATATTCAACTTATGGTCGAAAAACATAACCTAACAGATATTAACTTAGATTCTCTAAAGGAGCATGGTTTCATTGCTCGTTTGGATAGAGTAAAGGTTCTTGGCAGGGGTGAATTAAAGGCTAAGGTTAATTTATCAGTTCATGCTTGTTCACCCGCTGCAAAAGAGGCGGTTGAGAAGGCAGGAGGGTCTATTGTCCTTGTATAACAAATTATCATGAAACGGTTTATTACAACTTTAAAAAATATTTGGAGTATTACCGAACTCAGAAATCGTATTCTGACTACGCTAATTGTTCTTGTTGTTTATCGATTTGGAAGCTATATTGTTTTGCCAGGGGTTATTCCTGCCGCGCTGGATGCACAGAATGCAGCGGGTGATCAAACAAATGATTTGATTGGTCTTATCAATTCATTCACTGGTGGAGCATTTAAAAATGCCTCTTTATTAGCTTTAGGCATCATGCCTTATATAACTTCTTCGATAGTTATCCAATTATTAGGCTTTGCCGTTCCTTACTTTCAACGTCTTCAGCAAAAAGAAGGCGAGTCTGGCAGGAAAAAGCTAAATCAAATTACCCGTCTTTTAACCGTAGCAGTTACGTTGGTTCAAGGTAGCGGTTATCTCACCTACATCAGCACTATGGGTGCCATTGATCCTGCTATTCCAAAAGCTATTTTTTGGTTTAGTAATATTATCATTTTAGCCGGTGGTACGGTATTGTCAATGTGGTTAGGGGAAAGAATTACAGATCGTGGTATTGGTAATGGTGTTTCCTTACTTATTACTGTCGGTATCATAGCTACTTTACCTTCTGCCCTGGGTTTCGAATTTCAGGCTCAATTGGAGAATAATGCCTTACTTTTATTTGTATTGGAGATGGCTTTGCTATTTGTTATTATCATACTCACTATTATGGTGGTGCAAGCTGTTAGACGCATTCAAATACAATTTGCAAGAAAGGCAGTGGGTAGGGAGGGTTCTTCTCTTCCGAATGCAGGGGCAAGAGATTATATTCCATTGAAGTTAAATGCTTCAGGTGTTATGCCTATCATCTTTGCTCAGGCATTGATGTTTCTACCTTCTACAGCAATGCAATTTGCGTCTGCTGAAGCTGCTTCTTCCAGTAGTTTTCTTATAGCTTTGAATGATTTTGCTTCTGTTGAATATAATGTCATTTATTTCCTTTTGATTTTTGTCTTCACTTATGTCTATACGGCTTTATTAGTGAATCCACAAAATTATTCAGAATACCTAAAAAGACAAAATGCTTTTATACCAGGCGTTAAACCAGGTGTGCCAACAGCAGAATACATTGATAATATTACAAGTAGAATTACCCTTCCAGGTGCATTATTTCTTGGTCTGATAGCTATTTTACCAGCTTTCGCAGCTGCTTTCGGTGTTAATCGTTCCTTTTCCATTTTCTTTGGTGGTACCTCTCTTTTGATTTTAGTAGCTGTGGTATTGGATACATTAGCTCAAATTGAAAGTTATCTGTTGATGCGCCGATATGATGGTTTGGTTAAATCAGGTAAAGTACAAGGAAGACAAACGGGAAGCCGTTTACAGGGTCTTGGAAATGAAATTTAACTCCTGTTCATTTTGCATGAATTATATATTGCTTTTTTAAACGGGGTAATTAAAGTATTATCCTTTACTTTGAATGGTTTTTATATCAGAATAAATGGTTCATTATAAAACTAAAGAGGAGGTCGCTTTTATTAAAGAAAGTTGCCAGATTGTTTCTGAAACACTTGAATATGTGGCTTATTTACTAAAGCCGGGTATTAGTACAAAAGAAATTGATGACAAAGCTGAATCTTTTATTTTATCAAAGGGTGGTTTTCCCGCTTTTAAGGGTTACAATGGTTTTCCTTCATCACTATGTATTTCGTTGAATAATGAAGTGGTTCATGGAATCCCTAAAAGTGACTTGTTCTTGAAAGAGGGCGATTTGATTTCTATCGATTGTGGCGTTCTTAAAAATGGCTATTTTGGTGACGCAGCATTCACTTTTCTTTTGGGAAAGGTATCGGCAGATAATCTTAACCTTTGTAAGGCCACTTTAGCCTCTTTGTATAAGGGAATTGAAGTTTCACGCTGTGGAATGAGAATGGGTGACATTGGTTTTTCTATTCAGTCTTTTATCGAAGGGGAATGCGGATTTAGTGTAGTTCGCGAATTGGTCGGTCATGGTATTGGTAAACAATTGCATGAAGAACCTGTTGTTTCCAATGCGGGTAAACGCGGATCTGGGCAAAAAATCAAAAGTGGTTTGGTTATTGCCATTGAGCCAATGGTTAATTTTGGTAAGAAAGAAGTGGTTGTTCTTGATGATGGTTGGACGGTAGTAACCAGGGATTCGTCCTACTCTGCTCACTATGAACATACAATAGCTGTTTTTGATGATGGTGTTTTGGTTTTGTCAGACCATGCTGGCATCGAAAAGGCTTGTGTTAAAAACCCTTTTTTAACAGCAGTCAGGTTAGAAAGTTAGTTTTTTTATTATTAACTATCAGATTAACTGATTTTTATTACTAAAATGAGTAAACTGAAATAGATTTTGTTTATCTTCGCACTCCGAAATTCGGTATATGTCTAAAAAAGATTTGATTAAACAAGACGGTATTATAGAGGAAGCTCTTTCAAATGCCATGTTTAGGGTTAGGTTGGAAAACGACCACCAAATAACAGCAACCATCTCTGGTAAAATGCGTATGAATTACATTCGTATTCTTCCTGGTGATAAAGTTTCTGTTGAAATGTCACCCTATGATTTGGCACGTGGAAGAATCACCTATCGATATAAATAGTCGTCCGCTGAAACCTTAACGCTATTAAAAGCAAACAAATGAAAGTAAGAACATCTGTAAAAAAACGATCTGTTGACTGCATTGTAGTCAAACGAAAAGGGAAAGTTTACATTATCAATAAGAAAAATCCTAAACTGAAACAAAGACAGGGTTAATTCCTGTTGGGTTTCCTAAACTATAAACTAAGAAACATGGCTCGAATTGGCGGTGTGGATTTGCCGAGAAATAAACGTGGTGCTATCGCATTAACTTATATTTATGGCATTGGGCGTACAACGGCCCTGAATATTCTTGCGCAAGCTGGCGTTGATGAACATGCTAAAGTGGAAACTTGGTCTGATGATAATATAAGAGAGATCTCTCGTATTGTTTCTACCGAGTTTAAAACCGAGGGTGAGCTCCGTTCAGAGGTGCAAATGAGTATTAAGCGATTGATGGATATTGCTTGTCTAAGAGGTTTGAGGCATCGAAAAGGTTTACCTGTAAGAGGTCAACGAACTCGCACCAATGCCAGAACTCGTAAAGGTAAGCGTAAAACAGTCGCAAACAAAAAGAAGGTAACTAAGTAATTCTATCGTAATTGTTTATTAACAGTTACACTAAATGTTTTTTGTAAAATGGCAAAAGCAACCAAAAAAAATGTAAAAAAAAGGGTCGTAAAAGTTGAATCGGAAGGTTATGCTTTTATTCAAGCTTCTTTTAATAATATTATTGTCTCAATTACCAATAAAGCTGGTCAAGTTATTTCTTGGGGTTCTGCGGGTAAATCAGGCTTTAAAGGTTCTAAAAAGAATACTCCCTATGCTGCACAGATTGCAGCTGCTGATGCAGCTAAAGTAGCTCATGACGCAGGTCTTAGAGTGGCTGAAGTTTTCGTTAAGGGACCTGGTTCTGGTAGGGAAGCTGCTATTCGTGCATTGGATGGCGCAGGGATCAGAGTTTCTGTTATTAAGGACATGACTCCAATTCCTCATAATGGTTGTCGTCCTCCAAAGAGAAGAAGGGTTTAATTCTTAATAGTTAATAATATTCCTTATGGCAAGATATACTGGTCCCCGTACAAAAAAAGCAAGAGCATTTGGCGAGGCAATTTATGGTCCTGATAAATCATTCGAACGTAGAAAATCACCTCCAGGTCAGCATGGTGCTACAAGAAGACGTAAGCAACGTTCTGATTACGCAGTTCAACTTACTGAAAAGCAGAAAGTTAAATATACTTATGGATTGCTCGAAAGACAATTTCGCAATTTATTTGAGAAGGCTGCACGCAAGGCAGGTGTTACTGGTGAAGTTTTGCTTCAGTTACTTGAATCAAGACTTGATAACGTTGTGTACCGCTTAGGTATCTCTCCAACAAGAAATGGTGCTAGACAGTTGGTCACGCACAAACACATTCTTGTTAATGGCATTCTAACCAATATTCCTTCTTGCTTACTTCGTCCAGGTGACGTTATTACGGTAAGAGGAAAATCTCAAAGCTTAGAAATTGTTTCTAATAGCTTGGCAGGTCGTGCCAGTGAGGTTAGAAAGTATCCATGGTTAGAGGTTAATCCTGATAAGTTTCAAGGTACTTTCATATCTCTACCTGAGCGTAATCAAATTCCTGAAAAGATTAACGAACAACTCATTGTAGAACTTTATTCCAAATAAAAACATTTTACTGACGTTAACTTTGTCATTATTATGTTTTTTTATTCCGACCTATGAGTATTCTAAATTTTCAAAAGCCCGATAAAATTGTTTTACAAAAATCAAACGATTTTGCGGGTTTATTCGAGTTTAAACCGTTGGAACCCGGGTTCGGGCAAACTGTTGGTAACTCCTTACGTCGTGTACTTCTTTCTTCTTTAGAGGGCTATGCGATTAGTGCAATCCGTATTGCGGGCGTTGATCACGAGTTTTCTACTATACCTGGTGTGGTAGAAGATGTAGTCGAGATTATTCTGAATATTAAACAGATTAGATTAAAAAAATTAGTTCCTGAAGATGAATTCGATGGGGAAAAAATTTACATGACTATTTCTGGAAAAAATTCATTCTCCGCCGGTGATATTGAAGCCCATACCAGTCATTTCAAAATCATGAATCCGTCCCTCCTCATTTGTAGTATGGAACCTACGGTTAATCTTGAATTGGAAATTACCATTACTAAAGGTAGAGGTTATGTTCCTGCTGATGAATCTATCACCAAAGACTCTCCAATAGGTGTCATTCCTGTTGATGCTATCTATACTCCGGTCAAAAATGTATCATACAAAATTGAAAGTACAAGGGTTGGTCAGAGAACAGATTATGAGAAGTTAACAATAGACTTAAAGACGGATGGAACCATTCATCCCGAAGAAGCTATTAAAGAGGCTTCTAGGATTATGATTCAGCATCTTATGCTTATTACTGATGAAAATATTACCTTTGACGATGCGTCAAGTAAGGAGGAAAATATTGTCGATGAGCATATCCTGCACATGCGGAAGTTATTGAAAACTTCGCTTGAAGACCTTGATTTATCTGTTCGTGCTTATAATTGTTTGAAGGCGGCTAAGATTAATACATTAGCTGAACTTGTTCATTATGATACACATGAATTGCTAAAGTTCAGAAATTTTGGTAAAAAATCTCTTGTCGAAATTGAAGAGCTTTTAGTTGAAAAAGGTCTTAATTTTGGGATGGATCTGGCCAAATTTAAGTTGGACGAAGAATAAATTTTATCTAAGGGGTAAGTGTCAGGCTTTTTATATCACTTCTTCTTTATTATTTCTGCATTAACCGAATATTGTATAAGCCTTAAGAAATATTTAGTGATGCGACGTTAAATCTTTTTTTATGAATCACGGTAATAAACTTAACCATTTAGGCAGAAAATCTGCTCACAGAAAAGCACTTCTTAGAAATCTTACAATTTCTCTGATCATGCACAAAAGGATTAATACTACAGAAGCTAAAGCTAAAGCTCTCAGGGTCTTTGCTGAGCCTCTTTTTACTAAGTCTAAAGATGATAGCACACACAATCGTAGGGTTATATTTAGTTATCTTCAAAACAAAGAGGCTTTAATTGAATTGTTTGCAACGGTTGCCCCCGCTATTGCTAATAGACCGGGTGGTTACTTGAGGGTAGTGAAATTAGGTTTCAGGAAAGGTGACGCAGCTGATATCGCTATCATAGAATTAGTGGACTTCAACGAAGTTTACAAAATTAAATCTGATGCAGCTAAATCGACTGGAAGAAGAGGTCGTCGTGGAAAAGGTTCCGCTACAGCTGCTGAATCTGATGCCGTTGTTGAAGATGCAGTTATGGATGGTGAAGACATCGCTGGGGTAGAAAATAAGGATTAACTTATCATATATGTTATTTTTGAAAAGAGGCTATTCATTTTGGATAGCCTCTTTTTGTTTTTATTCATTTTTGTATTAAGTTTTGGATTACTTTATTTAAAATATTAGTTTTCATCCTTTCATTTTTGGCTAATAATACTATATTTGTGAGGTTTTATTTTTGTTATACTTCTTTATTTCATGGAAGAATCTTTTAGTCCCGCTATTTTGCTGCTCGATGACGGTACCTTTTTTAAAGGCAGGTCCGTTGGTGTTAAGGGTATCACTACTGGTGAAATTTGTTTTAATACTGGTATGACTGGGTATCAGGAAATTTTTACAGACCCTTCCTACAACGGTCAGTTGATGGTCACAACTAATGCCCATATAGGTAATTATGGCACTTCGAAAAAGGATACAGAATCTAATAAGATTCAAATTTCCGGGTTGATTTGTAAAAATTTTACCGTCCCCTTTTCAAGGAATTTAGCAGATGACTCTATTCAAAGTTATTTTGAAAAAGAGCATTTAGTGGGTATTTCTGACGTTGACACGAGAGCCATTGTTAGACATATTCGTAGCAAAGGGGCTATGAATGGTATTATTAGTTCTACTATTTCAGATTTAGATGAATTAATGACGCTGTTGAAAGCGGTTCCTTCTATGGATGGCCTTGAACTTGCATCTACTGTTTCAACAGATATGCCTTACACTGTTGGTTCTTCTACCGCCCCGCTGAAAGTGGCTGTGTTAGATTTTGGGATTAAAAAGAATATATTAGACTGTTTAGTTGAAAGAGGTGTATTTGCTAAGGTTTTTCCTGCAAAAACACCCGTTAGTGAGTTATTGGAATTTAATGCTGATGGTTATTTTTTATCAAATGGACCTGGCGATCCGGCAGTTATGAATTATGCCATTGAAGCGGTTAAGGAAATCAGACAACTTGATAAGCCGGTTTTTGGTATATGCTTAGGTCATCAATTGCTGGCGTTGTCCGCAGGAATTCCGACTTTCAAAATGCATCATGGTCACAGAGGTATCAATCATCCAGTGCTAAACCTTTCAACAGGGAAGTGTGAAATCACCAGCCAGAATCATGGATTCGGTATTGACCCTTCTGTTGTAAGAACAAGGTCAGCCTATATTGAAATTACGCATGTTAACTTAAATGATGATAGCATAGAGGGTATTCGCATTCGTGGTGAAAAATCATTTTCAGTACAATATCATCCTGAAGCCTCTCCCGGGCCTCACGATGCAAGATATTTATTTGATCAATTTGTTCAATTTATGACTGCTTAAATGCAGTCCGTAACTTTAAAATATTTAGTGTAATGAGTGCAATTGTTGATGTTCATGCGAGACAAATACTCGATTCCAGAGGGAATCCAACCATTGAAGTTGAGGTAACTACAGAGAGTGGTTATTTTGGGAGGGCAGCAGTACCCTCCGGTGCTTCGACGGGAAGACACGAAGCCGTTGAATTAAGAGATAATGACCCCAAAAGTTATCTTGGAAAGGGCGTAAACAAAGCTATTATAAATGTCAATGAAGCTATTGCAGACGAGATTATTGGCCTTGATGTTTTTGAGCAAGTAGCTATCGATGAACAAATGATTCGTCTTGATGGGACCGCAAATAAGTCGAGATTAGGTGCAAATGCTATCTTGGGTGTTTCTTTGGCTGTGGCAAAGGCAGCCTCCGAAGCCGCTGGTTTACCACTTTACCGTTATTTAGGGGGTGTTAATGCACGTACGCTTCCAGTTCCAATGATGAATATTCTTAACGGAGGATCTCATGCAGATAATAGTATCGATTTTCAGGAGTTCATGATCATGCCTGTAGGTGCGCCTACCTTTTCAGAGTCTATTAGAATGGGTGCCGAGGTGTTTCATCATCTTAAATCAGTCTTGAAAAAGAAGGGGTATTCTACCAATGTTGGTGATGAGGGTGGCTTTGCTCCAAATATTAAGTCGAATGAAGAGGCCATAGAAACTGTAATAACGGCCATTGAGGCAGCTGGTTATAAACCTGGCGAAGATTTCCTCATAGCCATGGATGCCGCGGCTTCTGAGTTTTATTTGGAAGAAGAAGGTCTTTATCATTTCAAAAAATCGTCAGGAAAAAAACTTTCCTCTGATGAGATGATTGGATATTGGGAATCCTGGGTAAATAAATATCCTATTTGTTCCATTGAAGATGGTCTCGCTGAAGACGATTGGGCTACATGGAATAAGTTAACGCAAACCATTGGTGACAGGGTTCAGCTAGTGGGTGATGATTTATTTGTTACCAACACGCTTCGTTTACAACGTGGTATTGACGAAAAATCTGCTAATTCTATTTTAATAAAGGTTAACCAAATAGGTTCTTTAACTGAAACAATCAATGCAGTGAATCTGGCCAATAGGAATGGTTTTACGGCAGTGATGAGTCATAGATCAGGGGAAACTGAAGATACTACGATTGCAGATTTAGCCGTTGCTTTAAACACAGGTCAAATTAAAACGGGTTCAATGTCCCGTTCTGATAGGGTTGCAAAGTATAATCAGCTTTTACGCATAGAAGAAGAACTTGGACCCATTGCTGTCTTCCTAGGTCGTTCTATACTAAAAAGATAAAATATCATTCTATGGCATGGTCTAATTTTTTCATCATTAGGTTACTACCTAAGCCCCTTCAAAATAAATACATCTTTACCGCTTTTGTATTTGTTTCCTGGCTTTTAATTTTTGATAATCACAATCTTTTTGAACAATGGCGTTTGAATAAAAGTATCGATCAACTTAGAAATGATAAAGATAATTTTACAAATAAAATTATCGAGGCGAAGAGAGAAGGTGAGTTATTGAAGAAAAATGGAGAAGCTATCGCTCGTGAAAAGTACTTTATGTCTAAAAAAGGAGAGGACGTTTTTATTATTAGTGAGGATTAGGTTTACATTTTATCGCTTTTAAATATAATTGAACACATGGCTGTTTTGGTAAATAAAGACTCTAGGATTATTGTTCAGGGTTTTACGGGTAAAGAGGGTACTTTTCATGCTGAACAAATGATAGCCTATGGCACTCAGGTTGTCGGTGGAGTAACCCCGGGTAAGGGAGGTTCTTCCCATTTAGATAAACCGGTTTTTAATACAGTGGCTGATGCAGTTAAATTGGCTCACGCGGATACTACTGTAATTTTTGTTCCGCCGCCTTTCGCTGCTGATGCCATTATGGAAGCTGCGGAGGCCGGTATCAAAGTAATTATTTGTATTACTGAAGGTATTCCTGTGCAAGATATGGTCAAGGTTAAGGCTTATATTACAAATTTTGACTGTCGTTTAATAGGTCCCAACTGTCCGGGTGTTATTACCCCTGGTGAAGCTAAATGTGGTATTATGCCAGGTTTTATTCATAAAAAAGGTAAAATTGGTATCGTTTCCCGCTCGGGAACGCTTACCTACGAAGCGGTTGATCAAGTTACAAAGGCGGGTATGGGCCAATCTACCTGTATAGGAATAGGTGGCGATCCTATTGTCGGAACGAGTACCAAAGAAGCCGTAGAACTACTTATGAATGATCCTGAAACGGAAGGGATTATTATGATTGGTGAAATTGGGGGTGGCATGGAAGCTGAAGCTGCCTATTACATCAAAGAACATGGTACCAAACCTGTGGTTGGATTTATTGCAGGTCAGACGGCTCCAAAAGGTAGAAAAATGGGGCATGCCGGGGCAATTATTGGTGGCGCCGAAGATACCGCTGAAGCAAAAATGGCTATTATGAGAACATGTGGTATTCATGTTGTTTCTTCTCCCGCAGAAATTGGGGTGACAATGAAAAGAGTTTTGAATAAATAAATTTTTGCCTAAGTTGTTAGGTGCTGCCTCCAAACATCGGATTATTCCTTGTTTGGAGGTTTTTTTTTTAAAATTTTCTCGACAAATTGCTTTTATTTTTCGTTGTAAAGTAGCTCGAGTTGACTGGTTAAAAGTAAAGTCTAACTTTTCAAGTTCCTGTTTATAAAAGCTAATTACAACAACGCTTGTGCTTCAAGACCGATTTTTTTACATTATATAAACATCCCATAAAAACCAAAAATTATAACACATTTATAGTCAACGCAATAAATAACAACCTAAAAAAGCGTGGCAAAGGCAAGTACTATTTCATTAAACGCCAATTTTATTCTAAGGTGGTGATTTTTATCTCAACCTTCCGGTTTAATGGTTTCGGTCGGTCATCTTTTATTTCTCCATGTCCTTTCAACGAAATTCTACTAATTTCTACTCCTTTTTCCAACAATATCAAGGAAACAATCTTGGCTCTTTTTTCCGATAAATCTAAGTTGTATTTAATGTCGCCTAAGTCGTCGGCATAGCCGTTTATCTCCACTCTTTGAATGAATTTTGAGGGTATTCCCGCGATGTATCCTTCTATCTTTTCTTTTTCACCCATTTCAAGGATGTCACTATCAAACTGAAAATACAAAGAATGATAATATCTTTTCAATTCCTTGAAGCGATTACTACTCAAAGGAGGAGCGGTATCTACAGGTTCGGGTTTCATCACCTCGGGAATGGGCACCTGTGTTGGAACAAGCAAAATTTTCAAAGGGTAGAATTTTCTGTTATTCCATTCGGGTATATTCCTTATTATGGTCTGACTATGATACCCCGGATGAGTAATGACAAGGGGTAATGACGTATTGGCGGGAACACATAGGAAAAATCTACCTTGATTATCTACTTGAACGAGAGGGAATGACGTTGAATTTATTGTGCCTGTAACCGGCTTTCCCGTTAAAGAATCTTTAATGCTTCCATAAACGTAGGTTATTAAATCACCTCTTAATTGACTCTGCAGGTTTACCTTGTATATATCCATACCTCCAAAGCCATCAGGTCTGTCAGAGGCAAAATAGCCGGAAAGTCCGTCCGCCGTAAGAACAAATCCTAAATCTTCAAATGGACTATTTATTGTGGGGCCCAGATTAAAGGCATTGCTCCAACCTCTATATGTATCAAAAGAGCTCATGAAAATATCCTGACCGCCGAAACCAATATGCCCCGTTGATGAGAAAAACAGTCGATTTCCATCATTGCTAATAAATGGAGATTCTTCATCTTTGTCTGTATTTATAGGCGCGCCCAGATTGGAGGGATTACTCCATGTTCCGTCTTTCTGCTTTACCGACACCCAAATATCTGTACCACCGAGTCCACCAGGTCTGTTACTGGCAAAATACAAAACGCGGCCATCGCAGGAAATACAAGCCTGACTTTCCCAACTGTCGGAATTAGGATGATCTAATATAGCCTTTACATCTCTTACTTGTCCGTTTTCGATTTGTCCTGTCCAAATATCACAAGGTCCTTTAATTTCAGGTCGGTTACATGCCGTAAAATATAGAGTCCGGCCGTCTCTTACCAGCGTGCTCATGCCCTCATTGTAAATGGTATTTATTTGATTATCAAAAGGCGAACCATTCCCCCACTGGTTGTCTTCATTATTGGTGGCAATAAATAAATCTTCGTCCTTATTTTCATTTTTTCTTTTGGTGTAAAGTAAAATGAATTGATCATTAGTTATAAATGGAAAATATTCATCTGCAGTAGTATTTATAGAACTGCCCAGATTTAATACGTTCGATTGCATGGCCAAATGTGAACTATCCAGGGCCATTCTGCATGCTTGAAAAGTAATAGGTAATTTTTTTAAGGTTTCTCGTTCTAAAATTTCCTCTTTTTCGCCATTGACAGTAAATTGGATAAGCGGTAATCCCTGTAACCGTTCAAACTGTTCAAAGTAACTTATCGCTCTCTTATAGTTCCCCTCTTTATAATAAAGTTCTCCTATTTGATAATAAAGTAAACGTGAAAACTGGGGGGCCTTTTCAATGATAGAAGCATACATTTGCCTTGCTGCATACCAGTCATTCAGGCCTTCATAGCCAAGACCAATACCCCTTTCCGCCGCGACCAGATCGGGTTGTAATTTTATGGCTAATTTAAAGTACTGAATGGCTGTTTTATATTTATTTTTAAGTAAGGCATCTTCTCCTTTTCGATAGAAGGAAACGGCTTTCTGACTGTCACTCAATGGCTGCCCGTGGAGTATGGAAAAATGTAAAAATGTGTAGAAAATGATCAAAAAAAATAACCTCATAGCCTTTGTTTTCTTCCCGCAATCAAGTTTTTTCTAATTCAGAAAATAGGCAGCTGCGGCCAGTGCACTATTTTTACCTGGACATTCCAATCGAGCAACACGTTTAAATGTTCGGTAATCTATTAAATATTCGCCATCTAACTTACCGATTTTTTTGAAATCTGAATATCTGATGATAAATCCACCTTCAAATTTCAATAGTTTTTTATAAGTGTTATAGGCCAATAAAAATGGACCATCAATCTTATAAATTCTCCTGAATGTGTCATAAGTCTGTACGTAATCACCGTCCACTTTAAGTACATTTTTGAAGGTGCTGTAGTCTTTTATAGTACATTGAGTCTTCCCAATGGAAGCGGAGATAACCAACATGAAAAAAGAAATAAATAATTTATTCGATTGCATATTTTAATTTTTAATCAGGTTAAATATAAGGTAAATTATGATTATTTGAAAGGTTTGGTTATATTTAAGCATAATGAAAAAAAAGGACATGCAACTGAACAAAAACCAAAAGTCTCTCATAAATAAGGTCATTGAGGGATGGGAAAGGGCTGATTTAATAGATGTTGATATGGCAAATAAATTAAAAGAATATGATACCGTTCAAGAAATTGACTGGGCTAAAGTATCAAAATATTCTTTTTGGCTGGCCATTGCCTCTATCGTCATTGCCATCGGTACCTTAATCGGCGATAAATGGATCATTTCTCTTATAACGTATATTTTTGAGGCTCCAAAAATTGTTTTGAGTATTCTCTTTGCCATTTTATCTGCAATAACTTTCTATTTGGGCTGGATATTTGAAAAGAAAAATCCACAAAAATCTTTCTCCATTACCTTCATACAGTTACTCGGAGCTGTTTTTCTGAGTTTTTCGTTCATTTATCTGCTTGATATTTTTGATAAAAATCAATTTGAGGTTACTTCAATTTTAGCGCTGAGCACATTGAGTTATGCCTTGTTGGGCTATTCATTTCGTTCTGTTCCTCTGTGGATTTTAGCCTTATGCTCATTGGTCGCCTGTTACGTTTCTTTCACAGAAGAATGGACCAAATATGGTAATTACTTTCTGGGAATGAATTTTCCTTTGAGGGTTTTCGTTTTGGCCTTATTGCTTTACATCGCTACCCTTCTGTTGAAAAATAATAAAGTCCTGCAGCTTTTTATGCCTTCCTCGCAATTATTCAGCCTCCTTTTATTGTTTTTCTTTCTTTGGATTTTATCCATTTCCGGAAATGTTCCCGATGTTGGCCATTGGGAAAAAACGAAGCAATTCAGCAGAATTTTTTGGGGTATTTTTGCTATGATCGTTTGCCTTTTCGCTATCTACAGAGGGTTCAAGACGCAGGATAACAGACTACAACTTATTGGGTTTTTGTTCTTTTTGCTGAATATGTACACCCGTTATTTTGAATATTTCTGGAATTCAATGCATAAAGCCTTGTTTTTTGCCCTAATGGGTGTTTCATTTTGGTACATTGGGACAAAAGCAGAAAAGTATTGGAGACAGAAAATAAAGCCTTTGGAACAAGTCGATTAACCGCTAAATATTTTCAAAGGTACAGGATTCTCTACTGGAAATCTGGTTACTCCGTTAAGGAAAAAATGGGCAAATTTAATTCCTTAAGCGCATGTGGAACATCCCCAACATACTTTACCCAAGTGGAAGGATCTAATAGCCAAATGCCAGGCGCTCTCGGTTTAAATAACCATTTATTATTTCCAGTAAGGTGGAGCATAATTATGCTTAACCTTTTTTATTTTATTCGGATAAAAAGTATATTTGGAATATGAAAATATACAGAACTACAAAAGGCATTGTTATTAATCATCAGGGTGATTTATACAATGTAGAAGATTTGGATTGGGATTCTTTAGTGAATAGAAATGATTTGTACTCATTTGTTAGCAGGAAGATAACGGAAATGGCTCCTTTCTCAGCTTCCGAATTTTTGGAAAATGAATGGCGGGCACCTATCCATCATCAGGAAATCTGGGCAGCAGGTGTAACCTATTTAAGAAGCCGGGAGGCAAGAATGGAGGAATCAAAAACCAGTGGTGCAGCTGACTTTTATGCTAAAGTATATGAGGCGGAGCGTCCTGAATTATTCTTTAAATCAACCGCAGAAAGATGTGCCGGTCCCAATGATATCGTTCATATTCGACGAGATAGCCATTGGAATGTTCCCGAGCCCGAATTAACTTTATTTGCCAGCAGTTCAGGAAAAATAGTTGGTTATACCATTGGAAATGATATGAGTTCAAGGGATATTGAGGGTGAAAATCCTTTATATCTGCCTCAAGCCAAAAGTTATGACTTTTCTTCAGCCATAGGCCCTTGTTTGTATGTTCCTGAATCACCTATAGCGTCGGATACCATCATTAAAATGAATATTGAGAGAGCCGGTGTCATTGCTTTTGAAGGTCAAATTTCAATAGATAGAATGAAAAGAAAGCACCAGGAATTAGTAGATTTTCTTTTTAGAGAAATGAGCTTTCCAAAGGGTGTATATTTGATGACGGGAACGTGTCTTGTCCCCGATAACGATTTCACCCTTGTAGTTGGGGATATGGTAACTATTGAAATAGAACCCATTGGGATATTGAAAAATACCGTGGGGGTTAAAAAATAAAACATGAATTTGCAGGGTAACCAATATATAGGCTTCACTCCTTCAGGAGCAGGCCAGCAGGTATTTCAAGCTGTAAATCCAGTAAACGGGGAAAAGCTAATGCCTTTTTTTAAGGAGGCAACTGATGAAGATATTACTTTAGCAGGTGAAAAAGCGTCGAATGCTTTTCAGCAGTATCGATTAACCTCTGGTGCTGAAAAAGCACATTTTCTTACTTTGATAGCTGAACATATTGAAAAATTGGGCGATGATTTACTTCAACGATGTCACCTTGAAACGGGTTTGCCTTTGGCAAGAATTACAGGGGAACGAGGAAGAACAGTAGGACAGCTTAAACTTTTTGCCGCTCTTCTAAAGGAGGGTTCCTGGGTGAATGCAAGTATCGATTTGCCCCAATCGGACAGGCAACCTTTGCCTAAACCTGATATTCGATCTATGCAAACGGCTTTAGGTCCCGTTGCCGTTTTTGGTGCCAGTAATTTTCCTCTGGCTTTTTCTGTGGCAGGTGGTGATACCGTTTCCGCTTTAGCAGCAGGCTGCCCGGTTATAGTGAAAGCTCATCCCGCTCATCCCGGAACCTGCGAAATGATTGCAAAGGCGATTATTAATGCCGCCCGGGAGGCAAATATGCCCGATGGTGTGTTTTCAATGGTCCATGGCGGTCCAGCCGTGGGAATGACACTGGTTAATCTAGGCGACATTAAAGCCATAGGCTTTACAGGCTCTCACGCAGCGGGGATGTTTATTTTTAATGCAGCTATGAAAAGAGAAGAGCCCATTCCTGTATATGCGGAAATGGGTAGCGTGAATCCGGTTTTTGTTTTTTCAGAAGCCCTGGAACATCATGCTGATCGTCTGGCAGAGGGTTTTGTGCAGGCAGTAAATCTTGGCGTAGGTCAATTTTGTACTAATCCCGGTGTATTAATTATTGAAGAGGGGGAAAACTGTTCTCCTTTTATGGAGAAAATTAAAGCAATATTTAACCAGACTCCTGGTGGTAGCATGCTGACGGAAGGAATTAAAAATCAATTTGATAAAGCCATTGAGGCGGCAAAAGCTGAGGCTGATATTGAGGTGGTTACCCTGGGCCAGGCAGCAACAACCTTTACGGGGGTTACACCCACTTTATTAACCGTAAAAGCCGACGCCATTTTACATTCAAATATTC
>CAMDWC010000004.1 GCA_945878825.1 Haliscomenobacter hydrossis DSM 1100 | reverse complement strand
GGGTTATCTGTTATGGCGTATAATCCAGATAATATTGCACCAGATTTACTTAGTACTGAAATTTCTTTCCAATTCTTTTTCTCATTTTCAGTCAGTGGATTTCTCCAATTGACCATAAATTGCCCGAAAAAAGGTTTTTTCAAAAGTTTGTATATAATCATTATTAGTAGACAGATTTAGTACGACGAAAAGTTTCATTTATTCTTTTTTACAAAGACATCTAACTCCTTAAATTCAAAACTGCCACTACTTTTGTAGCCTATGATACTCCTTTAAAAGTAGCATCTGGTGACATGTAGGAAACCCAGTTTCTCCAGTCTTCAATAATATAATATTCAATCAAAGGCTCAACTGTCCAGCCATAGACGGACAAATAAGAATTGCCATTTTTGCCTTCAGAAGGATTATAATCACAATCGAAAGTAGCGTAAAAGTCACCAATTTCCTGATGCTTCCTTTTTTTGTCAAAGGACAACCCACGACGAGCCAGATAATTCTCTATGTCACTCCATTCTCCACTTATTCCCTTATTTAGACTTAAAGGTTTGCATATATTTCACCAAATCTAATACCTCGGATTCATCCAAAGGGTCAAATAAACCAATAGGCATTAACGAAGTAGGTTGTACTTCCCGCGATTGAATATCAGATTTATTAATGATTGCCGCTTCCTGTCCCACCATGCGCATAGTGAGTTGGCGCTCATTTTCAACCACTACATTCCCTGAATAAGTACGTCCATCGCGCGTTGTCACAACAACCAATTTATAATCATCTTGTATTTCACCACTGGGATTCAGGACATTAAACAAAAGATAGTCCAGATTTCCCCGATTTGATCCTGTCAAATCAGGACCAATGTCACCACCTTTGCCATACATTTTATGGCAACTGCCGCAAGCTACCTGAAAAAGCACTTCCCCTCTTTTCGCATTAGCTGTTGCCAAGGTATTAGCAGTTAGCATTTTGTGGTATTTGGAATAAGCTTTAGCGAGGGAAGGTTCTTGCTCAATGGGTCCCCAAACTTCAATAAAACCGCTGCCAACTACGCGCAATAACTGCCTGGCAGTATAAGCGGGTATGTCCTTTTTGGGCACTTTTTGCTCCTTTAAAGCTTGTGTCAAAAGCCAGCCATATCGAGGCCGGGAGGAAAGAGTTAGAATGGTTTGTTGCTTTTCTGTCGCATTAAAATCTTTGTATTTTGACAAAAGTAATTTTCCCAGTACTTCAACATCGTAATTAGCGATAGCCTGAATAACCTCCATTCTTAAGGCTGGTTCATTGATTAAATTTGGTATCTCATCCAGTAAAGCATCTCCTTTTCGAACTGAAATGTCCCGTATAGCTTGAATACGGGTAACAACCGTCGCATTTTTATTTTTAAGCGTTACCATAGATTTTTCATGTACTTCCGTGTCACCAAATCTTTGAGCAATCTGGTTGGCTAATTGTTCCGTTTTTCCTTTATTGCGTTTCAATTTCGCATAAACAGCTGTCCAGTTTTTGGGTGCTTTCAGATCAAAACGACCCTCCAGACCATCACGCATTCCTTCCAAAATAAGTATTTGATTTTTAGACTTTTTACTGAGGGTAGCAAGCACCAATTCAGGCAAATTGGCATCTATCAGTCGTCGTGAAATGTATTGTGATATTAAAGGAATATTTGCATTATTAGCCAGGGTAATCGCTCTGTCAGGATTATTTTTCACCAATGGTTCCAAGCCAAACCAAAGCATTTTAGGTAGGTTATGATCCGTTGCATCTTCGCTGTGCAAAGCCAGTTGTTCTGCCAGATTCCAGGCAGCTTCTTTGTTGATACGTTGCATTGCGGAAGCCAGATATAAGCGAACAACAGGTGAAAAATCTTCTTTTGCCAAGCGAATAAAGGCTAAAATAGCTTCATTAGAGGGTTTTTTGTCTTCACAGAGAAATTGAATGGCCCAGGCACGTATATGTGCATCTTTATCGGACAATGCTGCGAGGAGATCATTTGAAGTAAATTGATTTGTAATATGCAAGGTCCACATCGCCCGAAGCCTGTAATCTGCATTGGCATTTTGCTTGTAAATGGCTTGTAAAGCATCAATGGCATTTTTATCTACTTTGCCTTTATGCGCTCTATGTTGCAGGATTACTCTGGCGCGTCTTGCATGCCAATCACTCGGACTTTTTTGTAATTCCACCAATTGTTTATCCGTAAAAGTATTCAAATCGGCAAATCTGTTTTCAAAATTTTGTGCCAATGATTGTTCAGGCATTATTCTAAAAATACGGCCTGTTTCACCATTCAATACCTCCTTTCCACAAATATCAGCGTCATGCCAGTCTAATACATATAGCCCGCCGTCAGGACCAACTTCCATGCTAAAACCTACCCATTGTGCATTATTCGCCAGAAGCAATTCATCGCCATGTTTGGCGACAAAACCAGAGCCCTTGGGCTGTAAAATATCAGATAGGACGGCATGTTCGTGGATATTTGCCATAAAAATACGGCCTTTGTGTTCTGCTGGAAATGCGTCTGATTGATATACTCTGGCACCTCCATGTGCGGACCGATGGCTATGGTCGGCTATGGTTCGAATATCACTATAAAAATAAGGATTAAAATGTTGTCCTCCCTGCCTGTGATAAATACCTCCAGGAATCACGTGCCATATATGGGGAATGACGCAAGCACTGATAAATAATTGTCCTTTGGCATCAAAATCAATGCCCCAGGGATTACTAAAACCATGAGCCACCACTTCAAATTTATCTTTTATAGGATGATACCGCCACACACCTCCGTTGATATCCACGCCATCCCCGTCTAAAATATCTTCCGGGAAAGGGTCTTTATGTCTGTAAAGCCGTCCTTTTCCTTCGGGTTTGCGCACTTTTGAAGGGGTTGCAAAGCCTTGGCAGCCATATAACCAGCCATCGGGTCCCCAATGCAGGCTGTTCAAAGTTTCATGTCTGTCGCGAATACCCCAACCAGTCAGCCGGACTTCAATATCATTTTCGTCTGCTTTATCATCGTGGTTTTTATCAGGTACAAACAGTAAATTAGGCGGTGCGCCCAAATACAAGCCATCAAAACCAACGGCCATCGCTGCGGGAAAAGCGATACCTTCCAAAAACACTTTTTTAGTATCCGCTACACCATCGTGATTGGTATCTTCAATGATTAAAATACGGCTATTTCCTGCGTTTGAAAAACCGTGGCCCCGCGACTCATAATCACGGTTTTCTGCAATCCACAGGCGCCCTTTATCGTCCCAACAAAAGGCCATAGGTTGGGTAATCATGGGTTCAGCAGCCCAGACATTGACTTTGAATCCTTCTTTCATAGTCATATTTGCCACTGCCTCTTCGGGGCTTAAAAATTTAGCATCTCTGCCCTCCTGTTGAGCAATGCCCCAAAGAGAGGCCGTATTATACATGCCTTTATCTCCGGAGAAATCTCCCCAAAGATTATCCATTTCCATATTATTGAGGGTGCCCGAATAGGCGACAACCTGATGTTGAAAAGTAGCCATCTGACCCTTTTTAATATGCCAATCCCCCTGTTTTGCCTTCACAGGCCCAATTCCCAGTTGACCATCTACCCGCCAGGTAGTTGGAAATCCATCATTATCGGGATGATCAAAAAGGGCAATATGCCCCCAATCGTTTAAGCCATCAATAGCCATACCGACATCAACCCACTGAGCACGTTGAGCATCTGCTTTTTGATTTATTTGACGGGCAGTATTCACGGCTTCTCCCTGAACACCTGCTTTCCATGGCATTCTTAAAAACAAACCACCATAATCAAATTCATTTATGGTAATATCTTCAATAGCTTCACCTTCCCATTCTAATGATAATAGATGTTTATTGTCTTTATGAGAAAATGTCCAGGTCTGCGTTTCCTTTAAAATGGGCTTTTTATCCCCATCCAACAGATTGTAAACGGTTTGCCATTGTAATTTATCACCACTGGCTTTAAGGATAGTCGCCTCTACTTTTTGCCAGTAATCACCTGTAGGATTATGAAAAAAGTCCCGACCTATTTGGGCTTGTATATCTGCGGGTTTAGCTTTCCGATAAAACCATTTATTTAAGCTATCCTTTTCTAAACCTGACCCATTTACTCTGGTAAAGCCCCAAAACAAACCGGTCTGGTGTTTATGGTGCTCAGGACTGTACTGCGTCAAAGAAACAGTGGTATTGGGTGCTAAAATAGGATGAATATAAGGTCTGAAATCAGCCTTTGCGTTTTGCACTACCACGGGTTTTATAACACCCGATTGCCAAACTTCAATCTGATCGCCATTTTGTTTTAAGGTAAATTTTAATGGACCAGGATCGAGTTTCTTAGAGGACTGACCAGATAAAAAATAAAGGATACAAAATAGTACGAAGAAAAGTCGGTGCAAGGGTAAGGAAATTTTCATTTTGTATAGATTTTTCAAAGTAATGTTATTTTGAGGTGACGCCAATAGGTCGAGCTTCTTTTTTAATGGTTTGATTAAATGCTTCCAGTGCTTGTCTTAGCTCGTTGGCTATTTCAGGGTAATCATTGATGATATTTGTGCTTTCTGAAATATCCTTATCTAAATGGTAGAGGGCTTCTAATTGCTGATAAGCTTCCGATTTACCATTTTTACCATTTTCACCTGCGATTGAAACGGCCTTATATTTAATAGGAATCATATATTTCCAATGTCCTTTCCGGATAGCCGATAATTTTTCATCAGAGAAATAATAAAAATATCGGGTATCCAGCGTCTTATTCATCTTTTTACCTTTAAGCAAAGACAAAACATTGATTCCGTCTATCTTTTTTGTGGGCAAGGGCGTTCCAGTCATTTGACAAAGGGTAGGAACAATATCCATGCTGTTTATTAAATCATGATTTACCTTCCCTTTTGGGATAACCTTTGGAAAAGACATGATGCAGGGAACCCTGAAGCCACCCTCAAAAACATCAAATTTACCACCTCGCAGTTTGCCTGCACTGCCACCATGATTTCCGTAGGAAAGCCAGGGTCCATTATCAGAAGTGAAAATAATCAGCGTATTATTCAAGACCCCTTTTTTCTCTAACGCCTTCATTATTTCGCCAACAGACCAGTCCACCTCTTCTATGACATCACCATACAAACCCCCTTTAGATTTGCCCAAAAAGTCTTTTGAAGCAAAAATGGGAATATGTGGCATGGTATGGGCTAAATACAGGAAAAAGGGTGATTTTCCCGCCTGTTGATTGATGAAATCGACGGAATATTCGGTGTATCGTTTGGTTAAAGTGGTTTGGTCAGCAGGAAATTCGACTACCTCATTATTTTTCATAAGCGGCGTCTGATGATTTTTATTATCCATTTTCACAGCGTCAAAGTGTTGAATCATTTCTCTGGTCACGCCATTTTGCAAAAGGATATTTTCCGCTAAAACCATGTCAGGCGCAATGGTCATATCATTGCTGTAAGGCACGCCAAAATATTGATCAAAACCATGTTGGGTTGGTAAAAACATTTTTTTATCCCCCAAATGCCATTTGCCAGCCATCGACGTAGCATATCCGTTTCCTTTAAGTAGCTCGGCAATTGTTTGTTCCTCTGGGTGTAATCCGGTATTACCTGCATTGTTTTTTCCTTCGGGGAAAAGCACTTTTGGCAAACCAAGACGGTGAGGGTAACAGCCAGTCAACAAGGCGGTACGGGATGGGGTGCAAACGGAGGCAGCTACATGAAAATCGGTAAACTTCACGCCATTGTCTGCCAGTTTATCAATATTTGGCGTGGAAATGGTCTCCGATCCATAACAGCTCAAATCGGCATAACCCATATCGTCCATGAAAATGAGTACGATATTAGGCTGTTTATTAGCTATTTGCTTTTTCGTTTGAAAAGAAGTAAAAACGAAAATGATAAGGACTGGTAATAATAAATGTTTTATGGATTTCAGGTGCATTTTGAAATATTATTGGCTGTATTCACGGTTAGAATACAACGTAGGGTTAAATCAATGATTGATTTCTATAAAAATAAGATTTTTCCCTTCAATATTTTAAAAATGGAATACCTGTTTTATAATCATCTTTTATTTCACCAAATAGGTAATTGATCCATTTTCTTTTAATTTATGGTAAATTTCGACTTTTCAAGTCAATAAATTGGTTTTTTCAGTAGCCTATTTTGCTTATCATTCGCTATAACTCCGACTGTTTGATAATTCTAATAATCTCTTCCTCACTCTTTAGGGTTATTCTTGCGATTTGTGGAATCTTGAAACCCTCGTAATGCATCCCTAAAATTAACTCTACCTCCTTTTGTATCTTTCCCTCCAAGTTACCTTCAATTTTGCCTTCAATTTTTCCCTCTATTTTACCTTCTATTTTACCTTCTATTTTGCCTTCTATTTTACCCTCCAGTTTACCTTTTATTCTACCTTGCTCTAATCCTTTAGCTTCCGCTTTTTCAATTATAAACAATTTTTCCTGGATTAAATCTCTTGCTTTAATCATTGTATTATCGTAGGCTATCCATTCTTCTTTAGTCCAATTATGTTTATCCGCCGCTATAAATGCCGTTTTTAAACCCTCATCAGCTTGTGCAAATTCAGGTATAAAGGTTAATTTTGTGGCATTTTTAATAAAATAGGTCCACTTGTCAATAGGGGTAACTAATTCATCTATGCCGAGATTAAATTTGGGTAATTGTATAAATGCGAACTGAATATCTGTCAACAGATGCTCGTAGGTCTCCTTTTCCAGTATTAAATGATGGGTATTATATTTATCCCCTTCTCCAAAGGGGAAATCTAATATACCAATAAAATAAGCTGGGTTCAACACTGGATAATCATCTCCAATGTTAATCTGCATGGAATAATCACGGGAAATGTAATATTGTACGCGTTTATCGAAACCATTCTTTTCGGCAACCTGCATTTCAACAACAAATATTCGACCTGAATGATCCACTGCCCTAACGTCCAAAACAGATGCTTTTTCTCCCCTTATCCGTGGAAATTGATATGGATTGACTAGGGTAACGCTTTCAACCTGATCATTCCCCTCTAATTGTAATGCAGCATTCAAAAAGGAAATAAGTGGTGCTGTTTTTTCATCATTACCAAATATTTTGCGGAATGCTATGTCATTTTTGATATCTACGAAAATCATTTTCCTTTTTTTTCAAAGGTACGTATTAAAAAAAGGGAAATGCAAATTAATCATTTGCCGCATAAAAGTTTAAGTATTTTTAATCAAAATGAAATCTACATTGAATATACCAAACGATGTTCTCCAATAATTCTTCTGGACGAAAAACCTTTAAGACCAAATTTTAATGGTTCGCAGGTACCAATTCCTTTAAATGGCTCCCGTATTATTGCTTTTATTAATTCTTTTATTTTCTTGACAACTTCTTTATCATTTTCAAGCCAATTATTGAAATCTTCCCAGCCATGAGCTGTAAATTCAATATTCATATTTAATCCACCTTAAATAATACCGTTTTTTCCTTTGCCATTTGATTTATTGATTCTTGAATTCTGTTGCGATTATTATTGGTTGATAAAAGATGTTCTGTTTCCAAAAGAGAATTATATTCTTGAATTGAAATGATTACAATAGCTTCATTTTCTTTATTTCTGGGAACAATGATTACTCCCATCGATTTTGAAACATAATCAAAATATTCTTTCATTTCTTTTCTTAAAGTAGAAATTGTTACTTTTTTCATGAAATCAATTTTTGTAAATGCACCACAATTTGTACGTTAATTAGTGATTTTTAAATAAAATGTTTTAATCCACTTGTCTGTTACCTTTCTTTAGGAGGAGTCAATCTGCAAATTCAATCACTCCCTTCGCATTTTTTCCCGCATGCATATCATGAAATGCCTCCCCAAGTTTTTGATAACTAAATTTAATTTTACGGCGGGTTTTTATGGAATGAAGCAAACTTTGTAAGTTTTCAGTTCCTTGAGGCCTGCGCTTTTCTAAATGAATAAATGGGGATAAATCCTAGGCAAAGTTTAATGAGTTAAATAAATCAAAGGCCTCCATCACCCTTTGGAAATTCATATTTTCGTTTTTATTTTGACTAATTAAATAATCTTTTTTAGTCTTCAGTCGACTGTGTCTGCTTCCACTATCTTCTTTCTTCATAGGGCTCAGTTGTTGCTCCGATAATTGCTCATCACTCAACTCAATGATGGGCGCTACAGTAGAACCATCTAAACTCAGTGATTTACGGTATTTCTTGATAGTGTTTATGGATATGTCGTATTTACGGCTTATTTCCATAATACTATCGTCTTGATTTAGGTTTTGCATGATTAATCCGATCCTATTCACGGTAAGTGGTTTATTTGCCATCTCATTTCGATTTTTAAATTCGAAAGGTAGGCACCTCTTTTACCATTATTTTACCAATTAAATCTGACGTAATTTAGCACTAAAAAGGGGGGTCAATTTCAGACGGATTTTATTTTTGACAAACACAGGAAAATATATTCAGCAAAATAACGGTAGTACCCGACTTTTTCCTTGAAAATTCGTATATTAATGGGTGTAACTAATTTTTCTTTTTTCAATAAGTAGTAAAATTTTTATGAAAATACATTTATTTATATTTATGATGTGTTTAATATCATTTTTCACAAAAGCACAAAGTCCAAAGGTTTACATAAACCTTGTGTCTCACAACGAAGAAAATTACTCTTACCTGTCTAACCCGGCAACTTTTTTAGCGATTAGACCAAAAATCATTCAAATGGCTCAACTTGCTGCGAGTAAAGGAGCTAAGTGGCATTTAGGAAGCGACCATACTATGTTAAGAGCAGTTCTTTCATACGATAAAGGAGCTTTAACAGCTTCTACGGGTGGATTTAATGTTTTAAAATATGTTTCAACTACTTATTCTACAGCAGTAGAATGTGATCCTCATGCACATGAATCACTTTACAATTATGCAGATGTTGCAAAGCTTCACGACAGTTGTGGTGTTCCTCCAGGAAAAGTGATGAGTGGCTTTTTGTATAATGAATTAGCTAGCGGACACGATTGGCAAGATTATCAGGTTCCAAATAATGGCGATATTTTTCCTTCTTACTATTGGGCGCCTGAAATTTTATGGGGGGCAGGAACTCCAGGGCACACCAAGGACCCCCTTTATAACGGCATTTGGAAACCAGAATCTAGGACTAATTTTTTAAAACACAAAGCTTCAAATCATTTAATAAATTACGGGCAAGGTTGTAAATACGAATTTCATGATACAACTCGTATTACTGATTTAATGAAAGAAATAAGAAAATTAACGAATGCTATTCAGTCTGGCTCTGCTCCATCTAATGGGTTCTATTGTACAAGTATTTTTTTTAGAGAAAATTATCTTAACACTCCTAATTTTATTTCAACTAAATTAGATGATTTGATGGATTCGATAAATGTTTTAGTTACTGCAAATAAAGTAGAATGGCAATTTATTCCAGCTGTCGTAAATAAATGGAGAACTAATTATGCATCAAAGCCTTTTATTATGAATTGTAATTTATCCATTGTAAGTGCTTTAGATAATGAAAAAATAAATAATAATGGTATAAAATTTTATCCAAACCCAGCTAATGATTTTATACATTTCAACGAGGAAATATACGATGTTGAAATATTTAATTTAAGTGGGCAGACTGTATTGCCAAAAATAACATCTGCAAAACGTATTGACACAAGAGGATTACCAAATGGAGTATATTTAATAAAATCGCGAAGCGTAAGCGCAAAACTTATAGTACAGCATTAAATGAAAATTATTCAATGAAATTATGCTGAACTTAGTTTAAAATGAAACAGTTTATAAACTTTAAAGCTATGCCATCAAAATTTGTTTAGTATATATAAATCACAAAACGATTCAACATTATGATAAGCAGGATACATGCTCGTTAAGATCGATATTCTTATAATGTTCCAATATTTTTTTGAATATATCTTTGTCAACGGACCTTAATTTTTTTTAATAGGATATTTTTCCAGTAGCTTCATTAGTTCATGATGGGACAGTTTTCAAATCCATTATTATAAGACCAGTAACCTACATTCTACGATAAATTCATGTATTTCACGTCATTTTTTAGGAGGAAAACTAATTATTTTTGAAATTGTATTAAAATTCTTTACTCTCATAAATAGCTATCTACCCATCGAAAAATTAGTCAATAATATCTGGAACAATCAGAAATATGGTAATTCCATTCAATAAAATTTAGCTGTTATTGATGTCCTTCAGGAAAATAAGTTAGCCCTTTTCATTATTGGAAAGTCCTATTTTTATTTTCTGGATATGAAGAATTCTTTATTGAATAATTATAGTTCGGGCACCAGGGATGTATCAGCTTATGAACCAAATGAAATGTCTTTGGGAAAATTGATTTCGTTGGTGCACCCTATTGATTTACCTGTGGTCATGTCTTTTGAATCAAAGGTTATGGAATTTTTTAACGAATTGACCATAGAAAAAATGTTTAAGTATAAAGTAAGATATGATTACAGGTTAAAGCATAAAGATGGGCATTATATGAGGGTGTTACAACAAGTAATAACTATCGAAACAGACGATAAAGGTGCCATTGTAAAATCGATGGGTATACATTCAGATATTACAGATTTAAAAAATGAAGGATTACCTGTTCTTTCCTTTCTAAAACCAGAAGAGCGTTTTTAAACCAGGGAAAAAGAAATATTGAATAAACTGATTCAAGGCAGAACCAATGAAGAAATTGGCAAACAATTATTTATTTTAAAGGAAACGGTTAATACACAAAGAAGGAATATGCTGGCTAAATGGGGAGTAAAAAATTCGATGGAGCTGATAAATATCTCCATAACGAACGGTTTGGTATAACCAATGGTAAGCGTTCTCATAACGCAACGAAATTTTAGCCGCTAGCTTCTACCAAGTTGATTTTCAACATGCATCATTTCATGCAAAATCCTTATTATTTCTAATTCGTTTTCCTTAAGGTTGATTTTATAATAGATATAATGTGATTTAACTTTTGAGCGCAAATATCCATCTCTTATGTTTCCAAATTCAAACCCTGATTTTGGCTTTAAGCAGAGATAATCAATCTCGTCAAAAATCAAATTTAGATATCTCTCAGCTTGCTCAATGGACCAATTTTCATGTGTATATAACCATATATTTTCTAAATCTCTTTCCGTTTCTTTACTTAGCTAAAATTCATTTTTTAAAGTGATTTTCCTTAAGATTTTGCATAAAGGCATCACGATTAAAATCTTTGACAAACCCAGATTTTTCTCCCTTAATGAGTTCATTGATAAGCTCAGCTTTTTTTGTTTCTTCTTGTTCAAACAATCTCAACGCGGCATGAACTACTTCGCCCGCAGAAGAGAACTTCCCGGTTTGTAGTTGACCATTTATAAAAGTTTCAAAATTATCTTCAAGTAAAATGGATGTGTTTTTTGCCATGAGAATTTATTTGTATTAAATATACCAAATTATGTTGTAATTTATAACTTTCCCAGAGGATATACTCCCGGGTAAATGGGAGTTACTTGTTCAAGCCATCAAAAAATAACAAAGATTGCTCAATATTTTTGGTCCAATATTCCCATTCATGTTTTCCTTCATTTTCCTCGTAAATATGAGGAATATTATATTTAATTAAAGTACGATGTAAGAATCTGTTTGGTTCAATCAATAAATCCTCAATGCCACAATCAAATCGAAAGGGAGGGAGATATTTTTTATTGGCTATCATCCATTCCAGCACACCATCTTGTATGAGTGCTTTTTCCTTAAGTTCATCCATGTTTTCAAGAAACAAGGACATCTGATCAAAAGTGATAGATGATAATCCGGAAAATCCACTAAATAGATTCGGATATTTTGCCCCCAAACGGAGCGCTCCATACCCTCCCATCGATAGACCTGCTATATAAATGGGAGAATGATCATCCAATACCTCGTTTTTTTCTTTACTGCAGCGATAACATCTTGAACAATCCATTGTTCATAATTTTCTGTTTTATGGGGAATATAAGCGCTGCCATCGCCAAATAATCCATCGGAGGGCATCGCTAAAACCATGGGATTTACCCGTTTTTCATCTATTAAATCGTTGCAAGATCAAGTGAACCTTTCCTTTCAAAGACCATGTCCAGTGACTGCCATAGACGCCATGCAATAAAATAACAAGGGGTAAGGACTTAACCGAGCTTTTATTTTTCTCAGGATTAAATACCGTAATATCTGCTCGCTTCCCTAACGATGGACTCTTGACGGTCAGCACTTGAAATGGAGATATGTAGGCTTCTTCCATGGTGAAAAATGTGGACATCATCAGGTTTTATTCAATCTACAAATTCAATCACTCCCTTCGCATTTTTTCCCGCATGCATATCATGAAATGCCTCCCCAAGTTTTTCCAAAGGATAAGTAGATGTGATCATTTCATCCAGTTTCAATGCGCCGGATGCATATAGATCCTGAAGGATGGGAAAATCAATTTGTGGTTTTGTTTTACCATACAAGGGATTGATATACACTTTATCCCATTCAAAAAGATTCATATCTATGGTTATTTCCTGCTCAATACCGCTTACTTGCACCGCCATGCCTCCATGACGTATCATGGAAAGTGGTGCTGCACCTAAAGCTGGAATAGCAGTGCATTCAAAGGCATAATCTGCCCCTCTGCCCTGAGTTAATTCCCTTACTTTTTGAGCCATAAGAAGCAATCCGGTATCGTTTTTATCGGCTAAAAGAAAATGTGTGGCACCATAAGTTGCCGCTATTTCCAATCTTCCGGGATTCACATCAATGGCTATAATCTTTTGAGCACCAGCAATTCGGGCTGCTTGTATAACATTTAGACCTACGCCACCCGTGCCCAATACTACCACACTACTACCCGTTTTAACCTGGGCGGCATGAACTACTGAACCATAACCGGTCATAACGCCACAACCTACAATGGCCGCGGAAGGATAGGGCATTTCAACGTGTATTTTTACACAAGCTGCCTCTCTGACTAAGGTGTATTCAGCCATGGTTCCTAAACTAAACGCACGTTCTATCGGCTTACCCTCACAGGTAGTGTTTTCGTAGGTTGCATGACCGCCACTTCGTTTGTTTCCCGCAGTAACGGCTGAATTGGGTTCACACAAATGCTGGTTTCCTAACTGACATTGAAAACATTGATAACAAGGTATCGCCCAATTAAGCATGACTTTATCGCCGATGGCCAATGCCGTCACTTTTTCAGCTGTTTTTACAACGATGCCGGCTCCTTCATGCCCCAGAATAAGTGGTTTGCCCCAAAATTGGGCATCCCAATCGGTATGGCAGATGCCTGCAGCCATTATTTTAACCAGAATTTCATCTCCCGTCGGATCGGCAACAGAAATTTCTTTTATAGAAAATTGTCCATTACCATCGGTAACCGCAGCTTTACAATGAATCATTTAGAATAAATGAGAGGATTAATAGGCGAGGCGATAATTTCCCCGATGTTAGCTCCCGGACACCAGGTATTCCAGTCATTCACCTGATTCTCGTTCTCCGGTTCCTTCAATTTCATCTCACTGTCCATGTAAATCATGGTCATTACTTTTCTTGTACGATCGGTATCATTTGCTCCTGCTCTATGAAAAACCCAGCCAGAATGGAAACTTACTTCACCTAGTTCAAAGGGTTCAATAACGTGTCCAAAGTCGGTTACCCTCAATCTTTGCGCTATCTTCTGTTCACTTTCATCCCCGATAGATAATTCTCTGCCCTCCACAATCGCCTGACTTCCAGCGCTGAATTCTAACGGGCCCATTTCTAACGGTACTTCTTGTAGTGGAATCCAGGCGGTAACGGTTTTGTCGGAAGCCAATGGCCAATAATATTGATCGGCATGCCAGGGGGTGATTCCGCCTCGAGCCTCTTTAAACAACGCCTGATCGTGATATAATCGGACACCATTGGTTTGAAGCAACTGCGTAGCAATGTGCCCCAGCCTTTTACTTAACACAAATTCTTTACAGGTTTCGTCCTCTCTCCAAAGATTAAAAATTTGTAAAAAAGCTTTTCCATAAGTATCTCTTTGTTCCATTGGCTTGTCCTGCGTATTTATTTCTGCCACTTTTCTACTAATTGCTTCTCCATAATAAGCTAGTGTTTCCGCATCCAACACATTTTTCAGTTTGATAAATCTGTTTTTTTGGAAAAATGCGATGGCTTCCTCACTCACCTGAAAGGGCTGGTTTATGATTGTTGTTTTCATTTGGATGAATTCGTTTAGTTTACGCTCAAAATTATACTCGATTTTCTTCCTGGGCTTTGACTTTTTTGGCAAATAATTGTTTTATTTTATCATTTATTATGCTATTTTACTTAGAAATAGAAAATTTAATCCTATGAAAGCTGTTTTTGAACAGGTAAAATCAGATCCCTCCAAAGCTTTGCTCGTGCGTCATTTTAGGATACCACAATTTGACGCCCCCTTTCATTTTCATCCGGAATATGAACTTACCTTGATTGTAAAAGGGGAGGGGCAGCGCTTTGTTGGTAAACAAGTAGATGATTTTTCAGATGGAGACTTGGTTTTCTTAGGTTCTCATTTACCTCATTGTTGGATAAATCACCAAAAGGAAAATCAAACGGAGTTATCTGAAGCCATCGTGGTTCAGTTTAACCAGCATTTTTTAGGAGAAGATTTTTTTAATCTTAATGAATTTGTAGCTATCAAAATGTTTCTTGACAAATCAAAAGCAGGTTTTGACATTCAGGGAAACGATAAAAAGAAGATTACCGACAGATTATTCGAAATGAAACTTGCCTCGCCAACACAACAAATATTGATCTTACTGGATATATTAGATAGGTTAAGTAGGGCAGTGCAGCTGAAACCGATAGATCTTTCTTTCGCAGAAAATGACTTTAAGGTATCAGAAACCAACCGTTTTCAAAAGGTGTTTTCCTACCTCATAACGCACTATAAAGAAGATATTTCATTAGCAAAAATAGCAGGGATAGCTGACCTTTCGCCAACCTCCTTTTGTCGATATTTCAAAAGTATTACGCAACAATCCTTCGTAGAAGTTCTCCTCGAATTCAGGATTAAACAAGCCTGCCATTTACTGCTAAACACTGATATGGCCATTAGAGAAATAGCCTTTCAGAGTGGATTTTATGATATTCCTTACTTCAATCGTATTTTTAAGAAAAAAAAAGGAATAAGTCCGAGACAGTATAAAAAAGACGTTAAATTCTAGCCTGATAAGTATATAAGGAATAATAACGGCCTTCCAGCTTGATTAAATCATCGTGCGTACCTCTTTCCACAATATTACCCTGTTCTACCACTAATATTTGAGTGGCTTGTCTGATAGTACTTAATCGGTGCGCAATAACAAAAGTAGTCCTGCCTTCCATAAGTCTTTTCAAACTTTCCTGAATGAGTGATTCGCTTTCTGTATCCAGATTTGAGGTAGCCTCATCTAAAATCAAGACCCGTGGATTGGCCAAAATAGCTCTGGCTATGGCAATTCTTTGCCTTTGTCCGCCTGATAATTTCACGCCTCTTTCTCCAATCAACGTATCTAATCCATCTTCAAATCGGTCTGTAAATTCGTGAACATGAGCTGCATGAACGGCATTATTCAATTTTTCAGCTGAGGCATTAGGTCTTGAGAAAAGAATATTGTCCTTTATACTGCCTTCAAAAAGAAAATCGTCTTGTAAAACAACCCCTAATTGGCTTCTGAAACTTTTCAAGCTTATAGTACTCAGGTCAATACCGTCCACTGTAATATTACCAGCATCGGGATTTAAAAAAGTGGCAGCCAATCCAGCTATTGTTGATTTTCCGGAACCTGACGTTCCTACCAATGCGGTAACCGATCCTGGAGGAGCATGAAAAGTGATATTTTTTACCACTTCCTTTCCTTGATCATACGCAAAACTGACATCGTTGAAATGAATATCGCCGTTTATCCTGTCTAAAGTAACGTTGCGCACTTCCTCATTGGCTTCCAGTGGCAAACGCATGATTTCTTCTGTTCTATCCAGGCCAGCAATAGCCTCTGTCAATTGACTACCAATATTGCTCATTTGCACAATGGGCGCAATTAAAAATCCTAAATACAGGGTGAAAGCAAGAAAATCGCCAAAGGTCAATTTATTGGTCATAATCAGATAACCGCCTAATCCCATAATTCCCGCCGATGCCAATCCGAGCAATAACGTAGCGGCACTGGTCACAAAACTGGTGGCCGTTAGGCTGGATTTAACATTCTGATATAATTTTTCGACCCCTCTGGCAAAGGTATCGATTTCCTGTTGCTCGGCATTAAATCCTTTGATGACCCTTACACCGCCTAATGTTTCAGTCAATCGACCAGTAACTTCCGCATTTATAACGCCTCTTGCCCTGAAAATAGGTCTGATTTTTCCAAAAGCTTTTAGAGATATGAGTCCAAATATAATAACAGGCACTAAGACATATAGGGTCAAAAGTGGGCTAATGGCGACGAGTAAAAACAAACAAATGACGGCAGTAATGACACCCCCAATCATCTGGGCTAAACCCGTACCCACAATATTTCTCACTCCTTCCACATCGTTCATGATGCGGGAAACGAGTTCTCCTGTTTTAACGTTATCGAAGTATCTTATAGGAAGTTGTATGATGTGTTTTTGAACCTTCACCCTCAACTGAGAGATTAAATATTGTCCTTCAACGCTGAGAAGTTGAGTCAAAAAATAAGAGGTAACCGACTGTATGATCAATGCAATAACGACTGCGGCCAATAACCAGCCCAACCCTTGTAAATTTTTATCGGGAATAACGTCATCAATGAGATATTTGCTCGCTCCGGGTAATATCAGACTAGCTAATCTACTGATAATGATGAGAAGAAGACCAACAGATAATTTATTTAAACGCGGGTGAATAAAGGTTTGATAGACAAATTTCAAACTGACGGTACTTTCTTTTTTGGGTTTCATAAGTAAGGCTTTTCCAGGGTGGTTTTTTAGAATTTATTTGTAAACATTTACTATATACAATTAGTTGATTTGTAAATGATGCAATTTTAAAATTTTAAAATCGCTGGTATAAATCAGGTCACTTGTGATAACTTTCCTATATTGTAATAAATATCTTTATTTATGAAGCGGTTTCCTTTTGTTATTGGGCTAATTTTATTTTTAAATGTTGTAAACGGACAGATAGATCCGGGTAAAATAACCATCGTTCGAGATAGTTTTGGCATCCCCCATATTTTTGCTAAAACGGATCCTGAAGTTTCTTATGGTTTGGCCTGGGCTTATTGTGAAGATCAGTTTGCTAGTTTACAAATGGTTGCATTGCCAGCAAAAAAAGCCATGGGACGTGCTTTTGGTAAAAATGCGGTGGCAGCAGATTATGCGTTTGATTGGTTTCAATGCAGGGAGGTGACAGAGGAAAAATGGAATTCCCTTTCTCCTGAATTTATAAAACTTATAACTGGTTATGTTCAGGGGGTAAATGATTACGCAGCGGCGCATCCAGAAGAGGTGCTCGTTAAAAAGGTTTTTCCCATCACAGTTAAAGAATATATTGCTTCATCGGTTCTGGCATTGACCAAATTCAATGGGGGGGACCAGGCGTTACAGCAAATTTTCAATAATCAGGTGAAATGGCTCATTGACTATGACAAAATTGGGTCAAATGGCATTGCGGTGCATCCTGACAGGACAACGGAAGGGGTCGCTTATCTGGCCATAAATGCTCATCAGCCCAATGAAGGACCTGAGGCATTTTATGAGGCGCATGTTCAAAGTGAGGAAGGTTGGAATGCTTTGGGCGGATTGCTCGCCGGCGGTCCATGTATATTACACGGGGTAAATGAACATTACGGTTGGGCGCATACTGTAAATTTATGCGATAGAATGGACATTTTTCAACTCGAAAGGCATCCTAAAAAGAAGTATTACTATAAATATGACGGCCAATGGGAGAAATTACAAATTAAAAAGGTCAGCTTACGAGTGAAGGGGGTACCTTTTCCTATTTCCAAAAAAGCTTTTTCCAGCAAATATGGTCCAACTTTAATCAATGAACAAGGTGCTTTTTCTGTAAGATTAGGTGCCAATCAGGAAATTAGAGCGCTCGATCAATGGTACCAAATGAATAAGGGAAAGAATTTCACTGATTTTTATAACGCATTAAACGTGCAGGGATTATCAATGTTTAACATCGTTTATGCCGATCGGTATGATACGATTTTCTATGTAAATAATGCCCTTATGCCGATTAGAAAGGAAGATCCCAAGCTAAATTGGCTCGAAACTTTGCCTGGAAATACCTCAACTACCTTGTGGACAAGGTTTAGGCCACTGAAGGATCTTCCCCAATATGTTAATCCGTCCTCCGGCTTTCTATTCAATACCAATCACTCTTCTTTTTCAGCTACAGCAAGCGCCGATAATTTAAAAGTGTCCCAGTTTTCGTCTGCCGATGGGTGGGAAACCATGGAAAATAATAGGAGTGTCCGTTTCAGACAAAGATTTGAATCTACCCCTAAAATTGATTTTCAAACCTTCAGAGATATTAAATTCGATAGGCAATATCCTGAAAAATTGACTTTTATGTATCAACTCGATTCCCTTTTCCTTTTGGAAAATGCAGGGGATGACCAGGATAATAGGCTGTTGAATACTTTGAAAACCTGGGATTTCCAGGGAACTGCCGAAAGTAAAGGGGCCGCAGTTTTTATGCTCGTTTATGAATATTTGGCCAGGGCACTAAGAGGCCAAGAGGCAAGGGCGATTACTAAAGAGGAGGGAATGAAGGCTTTAGCGTACGCAAAAAAATACCTCCTGGATAATTTTGGAAAAATAGATCTCGCCTTAGGTGATATTCAAAAATTGGTACGCGGAAATCAGGAATTTCCTGTGGGTGGATTACCTGACTTGCTTGCCCCGCAATGGAGTCGTCCCTACGAAGGGGGGAAAAGAAAAATTGTTGGAGGTGATGCCTATGTGATGATGGTTAAATTTCCCAAAAATGAACTGCCTGTTATCGAAACGGTAAATACCTACGGCGCCTCCTCTCATCCCGATAATCCTCATTTCGCCGACCAGATTCCTCTCTTTTTAGCGCAGAAAACCAAGCCGATGACGCTTGATAAGCAAAAGGTAATGGCGCAGGCAGAACGTATTTATTCACCTGGTATGAAAAAATAAACGGGTAAACCTTAGGTAGTTATTTTGCTTATAAATTTAACCGATAAAAGGTGCTAAAATCCTGGACGGAAAAAGGTGAAATCAGAGTCAGAAAAACCCATAAAAGACTTTATTCTTGTTCGTTAAATACCGATTTTGCAGAAACTGAAAGTAGGTTTCTGATTCAACTAAAAATGGAATATATTTATTCAAAATCAGGAAAATATAAGGTAAAGTGAATCAAAAAACTCCTGACTTCGCCACGCTTTTTTAGGTTATTATTTATTACTTTGAGTATAAATGTTTTATAATTTTTGCGATAGCAAAATGGATATCGCAAGACTAAAAATATTTATTTTATAGGATGTTTATATCACGAAAAAAAATCGGTCTGGTAGGATAAGCTTTGTTTTTATTAGCAACTCGACAGGCTATTAAACCTTTCAGGTATCAATTTTAGTGCTTATAAAGCACTTGCCAACGCCAAATCAATCACAACAATAAAAATAAAACTGCCTTTGCAAAACAAATCTATTTATCACTTTTACTTTTAACCAAGCAGCACAACCAATTCAAACTACTTTACAACGAAAAATACTGGCAAAGCATCGAGAAAATTTAAAATGGGTATCCCAACGGCGAAGTCAGCAAAATACTTATCTGGCTATCTAACAGAAAATTTGGTTAATATTTTAAAAATGGGTCGCTAAGAACCATGCCAATGACGCTTTATGCGAAAAGATCCATAACTGCTTTCCCTTTTCCATCGGGTGTAGTATAAAATGGTCTTTTTTCAACGTCATAATTTGTGTCCGGGGAAATGCCCAGGGTATGATAAATAGTTTGGTGCAGCCCATCAATTTTTATTGGATTTTCAATGGTTTTACATGGCCTTTCATCCGATGTTTTTCCATACGCAAATCCTTTTTTTATACCGCCGCCAAACATTAATACAGAACAACCGTCCGTAAAATGCCTGTGCATACCATAATATTTCAGTTCGTGAAGAATATCAGGTTGATCGACTTGCTCCTTTACTTTCAGGTCTGGACGCCCCTCTACCATCATATCGCGGCTAAATTCACTGGCTAAAATGATCAGCGTTCTGTCTAAGTGCCCTGATTCATCTAAATCTCTGATGAGTTGGGCAATAGGCATATCTATTTGTTTTTTCATTGCCGCCAGTCTGGTATGACCATTGTCATGAGTATCCCAGCCAAAAAATGGTTCGTATTCCGTGGTAACACTGACAAAACGGGCGCCTTGTTTGGTCAATCTTTTTGCAAGCAAACAACCCAATCCGAAGCGACCGGTGTTATAGGCATCATAAGATTCTTTTGGCTCATCCAATAAATTAAAAGCGGCAGATTCGGGGGAATGTAAAAGGCTATATGCCTGTTCCATAGAACGTTGTAAGGATTCTTTCTGATAATCACTACCATATTCTCCAATGGGTGAGGTAGAAGTCAGTTCCTTATACAGTTTATTTCTGGCTTCAAATCTTTTCAAATTCATGCCAATTGGAGGACGAACGCTATCTAAACCCTGACTTGGATCGGGAATAAAGAATGGGCCATATTCGTTTCCCAGAAATCCAGCGGTGTGAAATGCTTTTAATTCTTCAGCCTCTCCTACGGTGAATCGCTGGCCAATATCTATGAAGGCAGGGATTACGGGGTTTTTAGGTCCCAATTCTTTTGCTATCCATGCACCTATATGTGGAGCTGCCACGGTTTGTGGCGGTTCATAACAGGTGTGCCAATTAAATTGATGCCGGGAATGTAAAATATGTCCTAAATCGGCAGCCACATAAGAGCGAATAACGGTCCCTTTATCCATTACTTTACCAATTTCCTGCAATCCTTCCGAAAATGATATACCGTCAAGAACCGTCGGAACACTTGGAAAAGTGGAAAGAACGCGATTTCCTTCCATCCCTTTTTCAAAAGGGGTATATTTCTTAGGGTCAAACGTTTCCGTATGTGCCATACCGCCCGCCATCCAAAGTAATATAACCGTGTCGGCAGTACTGGTGTCTATTGGTTTTGACCCGGCACAACTAGTTAGTAGTGAGGCTATTGGTGCACCAGCAGCCAAAGCGGCTAAGGTAGCTTGTGACGCAGTTTTTAAAAATTCACGCCTATTCCATGCATTTATCATTTCACTAAATTTGAATCTTTTAATAAATTAATTGAAATTCAGGGAGCAGTGTTAATGCCCAAACCAAATCCTGAATCTCTGAGCCATTAGGCTTTTCAGACAATAAGGTATTTGTTGCTCTTCTCTCCCTTATCGTGGGCGTTCGTCCTAAAAAATTCAGGAAAAGAGAATCTGTTAACTGGTCTTTTCTTAGGTTGGATAATAACCATTTTTCTGATCCCAGTTGTAATCTGGTATTTAATATCTGACCATTTGTCACTTCAAGCGCCTGAATTAAATTGGATTGGCTATTTCTACTTGCCCCTACATTTTCCCTGTTAGGCCTACCCAGGGCGGTCATGAAAATATCATTCTTTACCATGGAAGCCCTCACAAAGGGAGATTTTATTTCATTCATTTGCGGAAAGTGCTTTTTAACGAAATTTGAGTCGTTGTAAACAGGGTAAAATGCCTTACTTATAGCATCGGCAAATTGTTCGGCCGAAAGCCTCCTGCGTACCATTCCCTGAAAAACATAGTCTTTTGATATTAATTTTTCAGGTTCTTCAAAAGCGACAGACGGTTGCGCATAGGTTTTAGAGGTTAAAATCTGATACATTACCTTTTTAATGTCATAATCGTTCCGCACAAAATCAAAGGCCATCCAATCCAGTAAATCCTGGTCCCAGGGCATGTTGTCCATAAAATCAAGGGGTTCAATAAAACCTCTGCCCATAAATTGCGCCCAGATCCGATTAACAAAAGTGCGAGACAAACGGCCATTTTTTTCCTGAACCAACAATCCCGCCAAATCTTTTAATCGCTCCATTCGGTCGGTGGTTTCTTTTAATTTCCCTAAGGAAGGAAATAGAAGATTATTCGAAGCAATTTTACCAGTAGGCTGGTCGCATCTGTATATTTCGAGGGGCTCTTCAGAAAAAATATTAGCAAAACCATAAGCATCCTCGAGTTTCCAGTCACTGATAAAACTGTTGTGACAAGAGGCACATTTTAAATTTAAGCCTAAAAATACCTGCGCTACATTTTGTGCCGCCTGCATTTCCACTCGTTGACTTGCATTGATTGTTCCACGCCATTGAATGCCTTTGATGAAACCCGCCGAAGGTTCTGAAGGGCTGATAAGCTGGTGAACAATAGAGTCGTAGGCTTTATTTTTTGTTAACGATTCATATAACCAGGGGGTAATAGCGCTTCTCCCTCCCGTTATATAACCCGTTCCAGAATAATCATTTCTCAACAAATCATTCCAAAAGGTTAACCAGTGTTGCGCATAAACGGTGTCATTAGACAACAATGTTTTAACTAATCTATCCCTTTTCTTAGGGTTTTTATCCTCGTTGAATGCTTTTATTTCATTTGGCGTGGGTAGTAATCCTAAAACATCCAGGTAAACCCTGCGAATAAATAAAGGATCGGCAACAGGATCTTTCCACTTCACTTTATTTTTTTCAAAATATACATCTACAAATAAATCGATAGGATTTGAAAGTCCTTTTTTGGGGGTGGGCACTTTGGGCAACCTATGTTCGAAAGGAGCCAATCTGTAAACCGATGTAGTCATACTATCCGACCAGGGTGCTCCTGTTTCAACCCATTTTATAAGCGTTTGAACCTGATCTTTCGTTAATTTTTCTCCTTTTGAGGGCATATAGTCTTTATGACTATGCGGAAGCGTAATACGACGTATTAATTCACTTTTGTCTATGTCTCCGGGTATAATTACAGGACCATCATCACCTCCGGCAAACGCGGCTGCTTTTGTGTGCAATTGAAGGCCGCCCTTACTTTTAACCTCTCCATGACAAGAATAACAATGGTGAGCAAAAATTGTCCTGGCTTCAATATTTAATTGATTCAGGTCATTGGGGTCTGAAATGGGGGCTTTTTCCTCTTTATTGACATAAAAATAACCTAATACAAGGAGAATACTTGAAATAAGGCTATAACGTAGAAGGTTTGATGACAAAATGGATGAAGCCAAAACGAATAAATTTAGGGTTTATAATAAACTAAATATAAGTAAATATTTAGTTTATTTCAGTCACAAAAAATCTTTTACCATTCATATTTATTTCATTTCCTGCTTGCCTTTGCTCTAGCAAAAAACTTTCTGAAGATCCATCCTTATGGGTTAGGTCCAACCACGTACCATTCGATAATTTATTGATTTTCCAAGTCCCATTGGAAGAATTTCGAGCGGATCCTGAACCTAATTGAGAAACAGACACACTTTCAACACTACCTTCAAAAGTTTTATTTGAAAACAAATTAAGGATGGTTTTGTCGGAAAATCCACTACTGTTATATAGATAAATAAGCTGCTTTCCTGAAATTCTTTTTTCCCAAAGGGCATCGGACTGATGAGCGTCTTTTTTAACCGATGGAGAGTCTTTAGATGTTGGAGGATTCCCTTTTTCAACCATTAAAGAAGTACCATCCAACGTAAAGTAATAAATTCCTAATAATCTTGACAATGAATAGGATAAGCTTTGTCCCTGAAAGGTTAACATCCCGGATATCAATCCAAATATTTTTGTCCCTGTGAAGGAAATGGTATTTCCCTGTAGTTGTAAAACGCAGTTGTAATCATTATTGTCCTTTTTATCGATTTTCAAAGAGAATTCCTCTGTTTTATTTTCAAAATAACCTATAAATGGGTCATCCTGAGCTTGCATTAGCTGTAAACCTGCAATAATCAGGAAAATAGTGAAAATGTATTTTTTCATTTTTTGTCTAGTAAAGGATTTGGAGAGGCTCTTAAAAACAGATTCACGTCCAGTAATTGATTGGAAGGTAGCGTATTTTCAAAGCGAATTCGTATTTTAGGAGAGGTTGTTTTGGGTAAAATGAGCCATCTTTGGTAACCGACGGTGGTCGCTTCACCAAGTAAAACCCACTGATTATCCACCCAGGCTTCTACTTTCCAACCATCAATTATTTGCCCCTGGCTTATATTTTCCTTAAGAGATATGACGTCAAAGGTTTTTTTACCTTTTAATTCAACAACCACAGCATTGTTGTCCGGTGTCCCTTTAGATAATTTTTCTAGTTTGTTATCAATAAAAGTGGCATCTAAACGAGCTCTTAATTGCATGAGCGCGATAGAATCGGCAGCATTGACAAGCCCCTCTCTGTCAATTGGTATATTTAATAGCAGATTTGTATTCCGGCCCACGGATTCAAAATAAATTTTTTCCAATTGATCTACAGATTTGACTTTTGTATCTTCTTCCGGATGATAAAACCAACCTGGTCTGATAGACACATCGGTCTCAGCGGGCCACCATAAATCCCCGTTTTTAATGCCTGCCTGAAGGAGTGGAATAGGTGCATCCTCACTTGGATTTCTTTTTTTTGAGTCGAAAGTATTCCAGTTTGTCTCAGAAGCTACTCCTCTTTCGTTTCCGACCCATCTTATATCGGCATAACCCGCTCCAAAAATCAGTGCATCAGGTTGCAGAGAACGAATAGTTTCGTTAAATCCTGTCCAATCATAGACCTGATACTTTTCAGGATTTTCACGATCTCCGTTAGCGCCATCAAACCAAACTTCGAAAATAGGGCCATATTGAGTTAAAATCTCTTTTAACTGGTTATTAAAATAAGTATTATACGCCAGATCATCTTTTCCATAAATAGGATTATTTCTGTCCCATGGGGAAATATAAAAGCCCAATTTAAGGCCATATTCTTTGCAAGCTTCGGAGAGTTCTTTTAAAACATCTCCTTTTCCACCCTTCCAACTACTGTTGGCTACGTCGTGTTCCGTGTAAGCCGAAGGCCAAAGACAAAAACCATCATGGTGCTTAACCGTTAAAATGATAGCTTTCATACCTGCCTTTTTCGCTATTCTGGCCCATTGTCTGCTATCTAAATTTTGGGGGTTAAATATTTTTGGATTTTCTGCCCCTTCACCCCATTCCAGATTAGTGAATGAGTTAACTCCAAAATGGATGAACATATAATATTGCATCTCATGCCAACGCAGCTGTTGAGCACTTGGCTTTGTGAGGGTGGCAGATTGCGAAAATAAAAAATGAGTAGATAATAGGAGGGAAATAATAAAGATGAAACTACGATTCATTTAGTGTGGGTATTAATTCGACTAATATACCTATCTAAATTGAAAAATAGAAACTTTTCTTTTTAAAAAATCAAGATTTCCCCGAAACAAACTTTGCTATTTTACCAAATGCCTACATTGGTTGATAAGCGATTAATCCACTGCCTGACCTGACAGAGCACTTGTTTTAATAAACGTTTACCCATTATATGCACGTAGCGTCTGAGGTATCTCAATCTCCCCGGGATGTGCAACGCTAATTTGGTTCTTATTTCTTCAATGTATCTGATGTAAACAATGGCTGCCAAAACAAAAAGAATAGCTCCAATGATAACAGGTACAGGGTGCCAGGTGAACTGCCCAAATGTTTTAATGCCAATACCTAACCAGGTACCATAAAGTATCACGTAATGGGTTGCATAAATAGTTAAAGTTTCCGAACCTATTTTTAACATCAACGGAGGGAATGTGATTATTTTCTCCAGGAATATAAATAGGGAAATGATTATTAGCACATGTCCAAATCGCCAGAATAATACGTTATCGTAAGCTAATTGTAAGAAATTTTCCCAACCTGTCCACTGATTTAGCAAAAGTAAACCCTTAGTGGAGAAAAAATGTATGGTTAGACCTGTTGTCAATAAAATAGCTGGCCAATACCAGGTTCTGTATAAATAAGTTTTATGGAATAAATGCCATCCAAGTCCTGCGCCTAATAAGGTAAAGCCAAGCCAGGGAACGGGCAAGAAAAGAGACCCGTTATCAGTATCAAAATAATTCCTTAATACAACGGGTAAGAAGCTCCAATCGTAAGCGAGCCAGGTAGGATTTATTAAAAATATGAAAATGCCGCCTCCGAAATAGAGTAGAGGCAAGAAAATTTTAGTAATTAGGTGGAGGCAATATAATGCGATAAGAGCCAATAGGGCAAATCCTATATTGTGTAAAACGTCTAAAGCAGGATAACTTTTGTAAAACCAACCTATTAAGAAGGCGGGGAAATTTACTTTCAAGAGGTAACCCAGGAATATCAGGAAAAATCCACGGCGAATACCTTTTCTAATCCTTTCATTTTCTTTTATCGGTCTTCCATCTCGCAGTAGCAAAAAAGTGAAAACAAGACCAGTAATAGTAAAAAAGATGGGTGCTGTCATGCCACGCAGGAAGAACCAGGAGGAATAAAATGCGTTTTCAAGATCTCGGAAATGATAAGCAAGCATGGTATCTACAAAATGTCCTTGTAGCATCATCAATATGGCGTAAGCCCTGATGGCATCTATAAATTGCAATCTATCCTTTGCCGAACTTGCTTGCATCATTCTCTTTCTCTTTTTCTGTTTTCTTTTAAACGCATTATTTAGGAATAAGTAACTTTTTTGGAATTAAAAAGTTAAGAAACAGGTAAAAAATAATAGGTTTTCAATTTCGAGTAAAAAAATCAATGCCCCTAAATATTTTCCTGAAAACGCGATCTTGAATCAAGTAAAATTCTCCGTTTTCCTCTCCCGCGAAGTAGCGTTCAACAGTGCCGTTCTCATTCCTAAAAACGACGCCTTCGTCAGAAGATTGCAGCGGATAAATGGGCCAAACTTTCAAGGTTCTTTGGGTTCCCTTTTTTTCTTGTACTTTTATGCTAACAAATGGGAGTGAATTTTCAATAGAATCTCTGTAAGGATTTCCTGTTTCAAAAGCTTCTGCCCCTAATTTTTCAAAGCCTGATAAATACGCTATGCCCCTGGCATTTGTTATTTTAACTATTTTTTGGGGGGTAGATGAAGATTCCAATTGGAAAGAGCCATTCTGCTGAGTAAGGGTAAAGGAAGCAAGCTGTTGTTTTGGGTAAATCAATTGAACACTCTTCAATTCATTTACTTTATACTGGAAAATCGTTTTATCGCGCCATTCATTACCTCTCATCCTAAACCGGAAGCGCAAATTACCTTCCCAACCAGCTAACTCTCCAATCATAGGCAAATCGCTGTTTTCTCTGATGATATGTGTACCCCGCTCATCAACTGTGCTACCACCGACGTAGTAACCCATTATTTTTTCATGATTCCGGTCAAATATCTCTACTCGTATTCCATTTTTTGCTAAATCATTTATGATGGCAGGCACGGCAGCTTGTGGAGGAACATATTTAATTTGTATGCGGGCTATGGCATCCAATACATTTTCCATAATATTGGGATTGACAGGAAAACGATCATTGAGCAACCAGGAGGTTCCTTTTCTGCTTAATTTCACTTGCTCCCCATCTCTGTGGGTTATAAATACCTCATGAACGCGCCCCTTGTCTTCAATATGAAACGTTCTGTCGGGATCAACTAACGGTTTATTTTTTAGTTGAAGCAAGATGAATCCAGCGCCTAAGAGGACAAAAACAGACATTAAAATAAATGTTTCTCGACGCATTTGTTTTTCTAATTACTGGTAACGGCGTTGACGGATAAAATGAAAGAGTAAACCACCCAACACTATAAGAATTAAAGGTAGCAAAAGATTAATGATTTGCCACTTAACCTTTTCCTCCTTAATTTTAGTGGTATTTAATAATCTGAGTTTTATATCCTTACCCCTCGCTGCGATAATACCATCATCGTCAGACAAATATTCTAAAGCATTCAGTAAAAAATCTTTGTTGGAAAAGGTATATTTTTCGAATTCATTATAACCGGCCGGTATTATTTTTCCAGTCTGTTTATCTATCCTATTCCGAATTAAATCAGCGTCAGAAATAACCATTATTTTGGTCTCAGGCGATTTTCCTATAAAAGGCCTACCTTGCTTTTGAAGGGAAGAAAGCATATTGGCTGCCAATCTATTTTCAAAAAGAGATGAAAATGTCCCCTCCAATAATAAGGCTACCGATTGAGGTCCTTTATTAAATAACTTTTCATCTAAAGGATATCTCATGAAGTCAAAATTCATGCGTAAAGGAAGGAATTGATACCTACTTTCAGCAGAAGTTTGCAGTAAAACAGTCTTTTTTACTGGATATTTAGTTGCTACCGTATCAATGCCTCCGGCAAATTGCATGTTGATGGGACCTATGTTTTTTGCGGCCGGATGATTACTATTGGGTATAACCACCAAATGATAGGGATACCTGAAATATTCAAATTGAGGGGCATTCCCAACCTGCCCTGTAGCTAAAGGTATCACGCTACTTTGCATATCCAGCAATAAATTAGGCTGTAATCGCGCACCATATTTGAATAGCAAATCATCTATATTCAGATTCCTTTCATTGGGCAAATATTCTCCCCGACGCAAGCTATCTAGATGAATAGCTATTTTATCAACGAGAAATAATAATCGGCCACCCTGCATGACATACTGGTCAATTTTGAAATTATCCTTATCGGTAAATGCCGTTTTGGGAGAAGAAATGATTAAGGTTTTTACTGTGCTATCAATGGCGATGACACTATCGAGAACAATGCGTCCGGTATTAAATGTTTCCCTCAGGCTATTTTCCACATCAGCGGTTTCGGCGGGTAAACTTTCTCCATGGCCGTCCAGAAACAGCAAGGTTGGCTTCGTACTTTGCTTTAACTGTTGAATGGCATGAATAAACTTATATTCCAACAGCGTAACTGCTTTATTTAGAATAACATCAGGGGGAACACCTGGAATTTGATTTTCCAGAAAATTAACGGGAATACTTCGCCCTTTATAATAAAATATGGCATAAGGGTAGGTGAGTTTTTGACTTCTCTCCCCATTTTCCCTGACATTTAGGCTCACAGGGAGTACGCCGAGTTCAGCCAGTTGCTTTTTTCTTGTATTTACCTGCTCTGTATTTCCGGCTAAAGGGTCTTCATACTGATAGGAAATAAGGGCATTTTCACTCTGAAAATCTAGTAGCATGTCTTCCACCGATTCTTGTAAACGCTTATAACCTGCGGGAAAGTCGCCTTGTAACAATACTTTGACAAAAACAACCTCGTCCAGATTGCGAAGTAACGATGTTGTAGCTGTCGTTAGGGTAAACCGCTGGTCTTCCGTAAGATCAAAGCGGGTGTAAAGAGGAAAATTCCCAATGCGGGAGTGCATTAAGACATTCAACAATATAATAATGCCTATAGCGAGGGAAAGATTGATTAAAGCTTGTTTATAACGCATGATGGAGTTGACTTAGGAACGAATGCGGTATTGCAAAACAAATCGGGTGATTAATAAAAATATAGCAATCACTGACAGAAAATAAATAAGGTCGCGGGTATCAGGCGCTCCTTTGCTAAGGGCATGGTAATGATAGTCCATACCAAATTGTTGCACTAAAGCGTCCCATTTTCCAAAAAAAACAGGTAGCCCTGATAGGAAATAAAAGCCGTAGAAGAATAAAAAACAACCCGTTACCGCTAACACAAAAGCGACAATCTGGCTTTCTGTAAGCGAAGAGGCTAACATGCCAATGGAAGCAAACGCACTGCCGAGGAGCAAAAGGCCTAAATAAGAACCCATAATAGCCCCAGTGTCCAGATTACCAACGGGTGAACCCAGAAAATACAGTGTTATATAGTAAAATAGGGTAGGCACCAATGCGAGGAAAAGGAGCGATACCGCAGCTAGAAACTTCCCGATAACTAAGCCCATTTCATCTATCGGTTTAGTTAGTAAAAGAGCAAGCGTTCCCAGTTGTCTTTCTTCGGCCAATAATCTCATGGTTATGGCTGGCACCAAAAATAAAAATAAGGAGGGAGCCATCTCGAAAAATGGCTCTAAAGAGGCAAAATTTGATTCCAGTAAACTGGTTTCCGGGAACACAAATAAAAATAATCCCATAACGGTTAAAAACACGCTCAAAACCAAATAGCCTGTCAGATTATTGAAAAATGTTGTTAATTCCTTCTTATAAATTACCCACATGAATTTGCCTATTATTTTTGAATGATAAAAGGGTAACGGCCATTGAAGACAATAAGCGCGCGAGTCAATTTTTCTTCATATTCTTCCTCCGAAGCGAAGAGGAGCGCCCGTAAAATCTCTTTGTCTTTTTCCATCCATTGCTCCAGAATATCCTTGTCGTAGGGCATAATAAGGTCGTCCTTCAAATGGAAAATCCGCCTTTCCAAAGTCGTGATATTTCTTTTTACAACGCCTTTTCTAAATACCGTCCCAGTTAATGGATTATATGCTTTCATAGGAAACAATTCCTGATTCTCCTTTTCATAAGAAAAAATATTTATCAGTCCTCTTACCGTGAGTTCCGCAAACAAAGTTAAGGGCCTGCCAGAACTGTCCTTAGAAATTCTAATATATGGAATGCCTTTTAGGGTAAATCCCCAGACAGAGTCTTGAATACCCGTTGAAGGTTTACCTTTTTTATATATATTTTCAACTTGGTAACATTTAAGCTTCGTGTTATAAGTCCAGATAACCTCATACTCTTTCCATAAACGGGAAGGGGCATCTTTTTTGAACTCATTAATATTCAGGTATAGACCGTCCACTAACTTTAACTCCTGATTTAGCGCGCGTTGGCCAAAAGAAAAAGTATAAGCAAAACAAAGAGCCAGAAAAAGGATTATTTTTTTCATTGAATGTCAGATCCTGTTAGTTTTTGAAATATTTCCTCTACACTGCGTCGGTCTTGTTGCATACCAATGATGATATTGTCGTCTTTAACAGCTTGCTTAAATATTAAGGGCCTTACATCAATGCCTGGCGCGGTAATCACCTGAATAACATCAGGATGTATTTGACGAATACGCTGAACGTCCTTTATTTTTTTAAAATGCTCTAAGGTAAAGAGACCCTGGAACGTTACCGTAGTAACCCATTCGCCTTGGAAGGTGGACTGTAAATTTTGCAAGGTATCATTCGCCTGCATTTTACCGTCCTTTATAATGAGAACACGGTCGCATAAGGCGGTAACCTCCTGCATGATGTGGGTAGAAAAAATCAATGTTTTTTCCTTGCCCAATGCTTTTATCAGAGATCGGATCTCCACTAATTGATTGGGGTCCAGGCCTGTCGTGGGTTCATCCAGTATCAATACCTGAGGATCGTGAATAATGGCTTGAGCCAGTCCAACCCTTTGTTTATAACCTTTGGACAAAGCGCCTATTTTTTTATGTTTTTCAGGGGTAAGTCCAATAAGATCAATGACCTCGGACACTCTGGCGGAGGGATTTTTTATAGGATAAAAGCCAGCAACAAAGTGAAGATATTCCTTAATATATAAATCGCCATACAAGGGATTATTTTCTGGCAGGTACCCAATCAATCTTCTTATTTCTTTAGGATTCGCCTGCACATCAAAACCACCAATTTCTACTGAGCCTTCGGTTGGCGGTAAGTAGCCCGTCAGTATTTTCATGGTAGTACTTTTTCCAGCACCATTTGGACCCAAAAAGCCAAGAATCTGACCTTTTTCAACTTGAAAACTGAGCTTGTCGATGGCTTTTTGTTCCCCATATATTTTGGTGAGACCTTCCACCCTAACTGACATAGATTTTTTTTTATGTTGAAAATGTAAATTTAACAAAATTTGAAATGGATTTATTGTAGGTTTTAACATACCTTGAACTAAATTTTCAAAATAATCTTCAAAGTTCTTTTTATGAACCATAGTATTAAGCATATCCGCATTTTTAAAATGGATATTCCTTTAAAATATCCATTCGTTATTTCCCTTGAAACGATAACGGTGGCTAAAAATGTGCTTATTGTCATGGAAACACACTCTGGCTTTTTGGGCTATGGTGAAATTAGTCCTTATGAGAAAATACATAATGAAACGCAGGCGTCCTGTTTACATTATGCTCAACAAATAGCGCCGGCACTTCTTGGTATTAATCCGTGGGATATATTGACACGGCAAAAGGCTTTAAGCAATACGGTAGTCGGGCAAAATGGTATTAAAAGTGCCTTTGATATGGCGTTTTATGATTTGTCAGCACAAATAGCAGGATTGCCTCTCTATGCCTATCTGGGCGGTAACAATACAAAAAAGATGTTTACTGACATGACTGTGGGCATTGATAGTCCGGAAAATATGGCTTTGGAGGCAAGAAAATATGTTGATGATGCTTTTCCAGCCATAAAAATAAAACTGGGAACGCAGCTTAAAGATGATGTACAAAGGGTTAAATTGGTCAGAGAAGCTGTAGGTGAGGCTATTCCTCTTCGCATAGACGCAAATCAAGGTTGGGATACTTCTACCGCTTTGAAAATACTGTCTGACATTATTCCTTATAATGTTGAATATTGCGAACAACCAGTTCAGGCAAGAGATTTTGAAGCTATGGCTTTTCTGCATAAACACAGTACAATACCCATAATGGCTGATGAAAGTTTGTTTGATCCTTCTGACGCGCTGACGCTTATTCGTGAAAATGCTTGCAGCGGCTTTAACATAAAAATATCAAAGGCAGGGGGCATACGTTCAGCACAACTGTCCGCGCTTTTTGCCCAAACAGCAGGAATGAAATGTCAGGTAGGTTGTTTTTCTGAGAGTAGATTGGGCATCACCGCATTGGCGCATTTTGCTCTGGCACACGAAGCAGTGGTAAACTTCGATATGGATAGTCCGTTTATGCTAAGTGAAGACCCAATAAATGGGGGTATTTATTATACGGCAGAAAAACAGGTCATTGTAGGGGAGGAGATAGGTATCGGTTGTTCACCCGATATAACCGCAGCTTGCTTTCAGGAAATATAAAATTTCCTGAGTTTGCAAACTGCGGTGATAAAAAAAATTAGAGTACTACATTGCGCACAACAGATTTACTGAGTACTTTAGCTGTTTTGCAAACAATTAATATTTTTTCATGATTCAGCTCATAGCTGGCTTTTCCTTCGCTAAGGAAAGTCATGTTAATTGCTTCTACTTGACGGAGTAAATTCAAATGTTTAGATAGCTTTTCTTCTTGCCATCCTGTTTGAATTAATAAGTCAATACTTTCAATGGATTCGTGAGATTCCATTATTTTAATAAGTTTTCTGCTTCCTGGGAGGTATAATGCCTCAAGCAGTTTCGTCGCCTTTGACAGCGCACGCTTGTTTAGTGTGTTTTCCATAGTGTTCTCCAAGTGTCATAATAGAGGTAATCAAACAAGGAATAGAACAAAATATTGATTATCAAATATTTAAGATTTAACAATAATTTTCATCTGTCTTCCTAGAACAAAGAAAATAATAAGATGCGAAAAATCATAGGATTTATGGAAATATATTCAAAGTATTTTTAATGTATTATTTTGTTAAAAAATTTGATTTTTATTTTATAATGTTGAAAATTAGTGTTATATGTATAATATGTTTTTGATATATAATAAAAATGTATTTTAAATATGCTTTTAATGAGGTGTTTAAAAAAATAGCTATGCTGTTTTTTTTATACTCCAAATACTTACCTAATGAAATGAATTAATAAACAAACGTAATATTAGGGCTAAAATTATTCATAAAAATAAAAACACCTGCACAAGGTTGACAACATTCTTGTGCAGGTGTTTTTTAAGCATAGAATTTAGTACCCTTTATTTATTCCTTTTTCTATGGCAGGAACGCCTTTTGCCATCCATTGAGGCAGTGGTTTATCGAGTAGATAATGATCAAAAAACTGCTGCATCCTTATTTGAAAATCTTTACGATTTTCCAGTTTTACCGGCCAGTGAGGTTCCCCATTATAGTTCAACATCCAGGCAGGCTTGCCGAGGCGGCGCATGCCCATATAAAATTCAATGCCTTGATACCATGGAACGGCACCATCTGCGTCGTTGTGAAGTATTAGAACAGGCGTATTTATTCTATCTAAGAAGAACAAGGGTGAATTTTCAAAAAATTGCATTGGTTTTTCCCACAATGTTCCGCCAATTCTCGATTGCGTATGCTCATATTGGAACATTCTACTCATTCCCGATTCCCAGCGAATGCCTCCGTAAGCAGAAAACATATTGACCACCGGTGCACCCGATTCGGCACATTTAAAAAGATTTGTACGGGTTAAAATATAGGCTATTTGGTAACCTCCCCAGCTATGTCCCTGTATGCCGATATTATTTTTATCGACAAATCCTTTATCTATCAATGCGGTGGTTCCGGATACTACGGCTTGTAGAGCACTTTCCCCGGGATAGCCTATTTTATAAGGTATATCAGGATTGAAAACGAGGTAACCCCTACTAGTATAAAACGTATAATTGATCTGACTTCTTCCGGCAACAGGCAATTTGTGCCCGTATAAGCCATCGGAGCTGCGCTCATAAAAATTAACAATCATCGGATACTTTTTAGTAGGATCGAAGTTGTCTGGTTTTGCTAATAATCCATGCAAAAGGGTGCCATCGAGGGAAGTCCATTGAACCAACTCCATGCTTCCCCACTTATAGTCAGCTTGTTGAGGATTGGCATTAGAAATAACTTTTGTTGTTTTAAAGTCTGCGCTAAGAATCAGATTGGGAAAAGTATTAAAATCCTCTTTTGTGAAAAGCCATTTTTCCGCTTTAGCTGCTTTTTTAACCTGCTGTGTAAATGTAAAAGGGCCTTCCTGAACTATATTTTTACTTCCTGTGTGCAAATTAAACCATAAATAGCCTTCTTCATGACTTCCGTCTTTATGAAAATGAAAAAGAAAGGGCTTAATTTCGTCTATGGCAATTTCGTCAGCATCGACACGGATTAATCTGTGCGTGGTACCTGATTTTCTGCCCGAGGTTAGATTATTGGGTGAAATACCTCCTTTCGGATCTACCTTCCAGCAATCGTACCGATCGTAAAGAAGTACGTAATCGTCATTAGTAGTCCATCCAGCTATACCGTAAGGAGAAGGAAAATCGGGAGAATCATTGAGTTCATCAAAGTATAAATTTTTATTTTTACCTGACAGGTCATATTTTTTTCCTGTAGCGGTTTCATAGGCACGCCAGGTAGAATCGGGACTGTCGAACCAGTAAATATATTTACCGGCGGGAGAAAGTTGAGGCGTTGTGCGGACCTCATTTTCAATGAGGGTAGCTTTTCCGGTGAGGGTTGAAATGGCAAACAAATCTTTTCCGATAGGCCCGCCTTCCCAGGTAAATTTCTTCAAATACGGGTCTTCTGTATAGCCAATCACCACATCAGAATTGGCGGTAATATTAGTTTTTACTTCTGGGATGTCATTGGTCGCGAGGATATTTTTTTTGCCAAGGGACGGAATAAATACCGCGGTAAACGCATTTTTTCTTTCCTGGTCCAAACGCACCTTCTGCATTGGATAAATGTAAGGGTCCTCCGTTCCCCAAACTTCCACTTGAACGATCTCTTCTTCCAGTAAATTCGTATCTTTTTGAGGAAGTGGCGGTGCCATGCCAAAGAACAATTTGGATCCGTCACGGGAGAATCTTAATTTTTCATGGACACTTACCGCATAATTCTGAGGTAAAAAACCATCATTCGGCTTACAAATAACTTTGGCCGAATCACTCATTTGTAAGGAAGCAAAATACAAAGACATAGGTCTAGGCTCTGTCTTAACACTTCCCGTGTCCAAAACAAAGGCAATTTGTTTTGCTTTGCGATCAATAGCTAAATTATCAAATTCTCCTTTTCCTCTATACACAGGTCTTAATTTCCTGGTGAGTCCGTCAAAAAAATAAATGCCGGGAAGGTTATTTTCATCATCCCCCGTTGCATGTAAAACCAAACCAGGCACTTCTTCAGCTACCTGAAAAGTTTTGGCGAATGGCATAGTAAAAGAAAAAGTATCAGTAGTCGATTGAATGACAAATTGCGTACCTGTTTGAATACCTTCTTTCTTTTTCTTCCCCTCTGATTTTTCAATTTCCTTATGGTAGGCAATCCATCCACTCCATTTTTCTGGCACAGCAAATCTTCTTACTTTAGGTATTTTTGTTACGTTTCCAGTGGCCGTTTGAAAAAGGAAGAGCGTATCTTTAGGCAAATCTTCGGACTTAACTTTCTTACGACGCAAAGAATCAAGGGTTAACTTTGGTACTTTGACTAAGAAAGCAGCATGAGAATTGTTCGCCGTAAAAGAAGCGCGGGAACCTCTGGGGAAAACGAAATTTTCACCACTCTCCGTTTGGTGAATAATCAACGTTTCATCTCCTTCTCCTGGCGTTAAATTATAGGAAACCCATTTTCCGTCGGCAGAAATAACGGTATTACCCAATGTTTTCCAATGGGCAAAATCGCTGTGTTCTAATTGTTTTTTCTGTCCTGAAACAGGATGTAACAAACCTACATACAGTAGGAAAAAAAGAAATGGTCGCATCATTTTAGTAGAATTTTCATCTAAAATACAATAAATTAATGTTCTGCTATAATATTTGTCCTATTCAGGCCTTTCCAAATAGCTTCACTGCAGCATCCCGCCGGAAATCGAATATCTCTTCTATTTTTTTTTCCACAAAAAGACTATTTGCCAGAGTACCCAATAAACCTAGTCCAACACGATAATGTAGCGTATCAGTCATCAAAACACCCTTCTCATGGGCTATAAATGTATGTTGATGGTGCCAAAGGGCATAGGGACCTATTAATTGTATGTCAATAAAGGTGTGAGGTTTCTCAACATAAATAATTTCTGTAACCCAATACAAAGGAATGCCTAAAATGGGGCGAACCTCATGTTCAATCAACATGCCCGGAAATATTTTTTGTCCATTCAATGACGAAATCATTCTGAAACCTGCATTTTCAGGCGTCATTTTATTTAAATTATCGGGAACAGAGAAGAAATCCCAAAGTTCCTCTAATTTTACGGGCAGAATTAATTCCCATTGCTTTTTCTTTATTTTCATCTTGTTTTGATTTTTTTAACAAGCAAATAATTATTTAGTTGGAAGAATTACCCGATAATTGAACCCTTATTCATTTATATTTACACCCTAAATAAATAAAAAATGTCTGTAGTTGATGATTTTAACGATTATAGGTCGTTAATGAACGATAAAATATTATCGGTTGATAATAAGGTTATTAAACGTTTTTGGAGTCTCGATAATCAAGCTTATCAGGCGGGAGCCCTGGACACCAAAACAAAGGAATTACTGGGATTAATTTCCTCGATGGTTCTTCGTTGCGACGATTGCATAAAGTACCATCTGGGTACTTGTTATGAGCTGGGCGTAACCAAAGAGGAACTCTTCGAGGTCTTTTCCATAGCCAATCTGGTGGGTGGATCCATCTGCATTCCCCACACAAGAAGAGCGGTAGAATATTGGGAAGCCCTGGAAAATAATCATCTGTCGGACGAAGTATAAAAAAATAAATGTCAAATCAAAATTATTTAAATTCATTAAATACGGTGCAGAAAGATGCGGTTACGACCCTCAATGGACCTGTTTTAGTGATTGCCGGACCTGGCTCTGGGAAAACAAGGGTTTTAACTTATCGAATTGCTCATATCCTTCAATCCGGTATTTCCGCAGACCGTATTTTAAGCCTTACCTTTACCAATAAGGCGGCGAAGGAAATGCAGGAAAGGATTCATTCTGTCGTAGGTAGCAGCGCCAATGGTATCTGGGCGGGAACTTTCCATTCCCTTTTTTCAAGAATCCTGAGGATGGAGGCGCACCATATCGGTTATTCTACCAGTTTTACGATTTATGACACAGAGGATTCGAAAAATGTGCTTTCTGCCCTGATCAAAGAATTAAATCTCGATAAGGAAACTTATCAGGTAAATCAATTGAGAAATCGCATCTCCGCCGCTAAAAGTGCCTTGGTTACTCCCACGATGTACGAAACCAATGCCGAGTTTTTAAGCCAGGATAAGGCTGCTGGCAGACCCATGATTGCCACGCTCTACAGAAAATATACAGAGCGTTGCAAAAGAGCCGGTGCCATGGATTTTGATGATCTTCTCTATCGTCTCTATGAATTGCTGCAACGTAACCCAGAGAATATCTTAGACAAATATAGGAAAAAATTCAAATACGTAATGGTTGACGAGTTTCAGGATACCAACCACCTGCAATACGCCATTATCAGGAAATTAGTCCATTTTGAAGGTAGTACCAGGAATATTTGTGTAGTGGGCGATGATGCCCAAAGTATTTACTCTTTCCGCGGGGCAACCATTCAGAATATCCTTGATTTTGAGAATGATTTTAAACCTTTCGGTATTCAGGTTTTTAAGTTGGAACAAAACTACCGGAGCAGCGAGGAAATTGTGCAGGCAGCAAACGTGCTTATTCAGCATAATACGAAACAAATACAGAAGAAAATTTGGTCGCATAAGGGCGCAGGACATAAAATTAAAGTGGTTCGGGCCGTAAGTGATAGCGAGGAGGGAAAACAGGTAATCAATACTTTAACAGAATTGAGAAACAGATACCATCTTTCTTTTAGTGATATCGCTATCTTGTATAGAACTAATGCCCAGTCAAGGGTTTTTGAAGAATATTGCCGACGGGAAAATATTCCATATAGAGTATATGGCGGACTTTCCTTTTACCAGCGCAAGGAGGTCAAAGATTTAATCGCATATCTGAGGGTTATTATTAATCCGTCTGATGATGAAGCCTTAAAAAGAATTATAAATTATCCGAGAAGGGGTATTGGAGATACGAGCATTCAAAAAATGCTTCAAATGTCCGCTGAAAAGGAAGTTCCACTTTGGGAAGTGGTTAAGTTAGAGGGTTTGAATAATCAGAAGGCACCAAAATTGTTGAAACAATTAGTGGAAATGATTCTTTCTTTCTCTGAGAAAAAAGAAACTGAAAATGCCTTTGATTTAGCTACCCTGGCCGCTAAACAATCTGGTTTGATTGACTTATTGAAGGCCGACAGTACGCCCGAAGGTGTGTCAAGGATAGAAAACGTAAATGCGCTGTTAGATGCCGTTAAGAATTTTGTCGATGAAGATGAATCGGATCAGTTAGATGGGCAGTTAGACAAATCATTGGTCTCTTTCTTGCAATCTATCGCCCTTTACACAGATTTGGACGATAAGGAAGCTGGTGATGAAACTGTCACACTCATGTCGGTGCATTCAGCGAAAGGCCTTGAATTTAAAGCTGTTTTTGTAACGGGTCTGGAAGAAAATCTCTTTCCATCTCACATGTCTATGGATTCAGCAGAGGGTTTAGATGAAGAAAGACGACTCTTTTATGTGGCTATCACCCGGGCAGAAACTTTTTTGACGCTCTCTTATTCTCTGAGCAGATATAAGTTTGGTCAGATGAAGTATAGTGAAATGTCCAGATTTTTAGAAGAATTACCCGGGGAATATTTAGAATCTACCTCTCCCATGAGGTCAAATAACAGGTCTGTTCAAACTACTTCGACGGTAACAGGATTTGCTCCGAATACCCGAAAGCCAATGATTAAAATGCCCGATAAGTTTAATGCCGAAGATTTTAAAGCGAGTCCTCCCGAAACACTAACGCCTGGTATGACGGTAGTGCATCAAAAATTTGGCGTGGGAAAAATCACAAAAATCGACGGTGGAAGAGATAATAGGGTAGCCACCATTCTTTTCAGAGACATTGATGAACCTGAGAGAAGATTAATGTTGAAATTTGCTAAACTTCAGATAATTCCTTAATGATATTGGCCTTTATTTCTTTAATAATTCCTTCATCGCCCGATACAAAATGGGCGCTGTTTCAGGTCCCAAAGAGTTAATTTCTCCATAAGGCGCATCTTTAAAGGTATAAGTGAAAGGTGGTTTCTCGTCCCATTGACTCTTCGGAACAAGGTATCCAATCATGTCATTTGAGAGTCCCATTGTGAAGGAATATTTTGACGAAATATAACTTCTCAATGGGGGCGTTTCAAAGGGGGCCATATTATAATCTTGTCCTTTGGGCTTTTCAACTCCACCGTTTAATATTTCAGGATATAATTCGCCGGGATAGTGTAAAAAATGTACGTCTCCGAGCTGCCAGGCAGCTATTTCAGTCCTGATATTAATCCAGCTACTTGTTCCACGCTTTACAACGCCCATAAAAGCGGCTAACCGATACAATGGATTTTTCAGTGGAAGTTCTAACGTTTTCGCATTGATTTTCAGTTTAGCTTTACTAAAGGTCATATTATCAGTCCCTTTTTCAAGACATTGTATGCCCAGCGCTGCCAATTGATAACCCTGCGCCGCAGCTTTATCAAAGCTTGGTTCCAGATAAACGGTATCTTCTTTAAATCCAGGAATAGGGAAATCAGGTGAGGAGGTCATTAATCCGCCAAT